>JBILGL010000488.1:0-3797 GCA_044351075.1 Isosphaeraceae bacterium
GTCTGAATAATCGATGAAATGAAGTGCTTTATCCGTTGAAATAAAAGCTGCCAAGGGTTTATTTGGATGACTGATTAATTTTGCGTCGGTAAGTCTTTTTGCCGCGCTGTATCTGAAAATAGGGATTGATTTCGGGCTTTTGGGCTCACGATTTATTTCGTCTGATGATGCATGAAAAAAATAATCGATTTTGTGTTCAGCAGGCATTTTAAAGTCGGTTGTAGGGAGAATTTGAAGTGTCATCAAATCTTGCGATGAATTGCATTTGATGGAGTCAGTCACAAGATACTCAAAGGGTGCTGATACTGGATTAATCATTTCCAATTCAGTTTTTGTAAAGTCTTTTACATTGGGGTTATACCAGGCTACGGGAATTTCTCGTCCAAGATCATCGCGGCTGAGCTCAAAATGAAAAAATGGCCCTGACCAGTTTTGTGTCAGGGGTGAGTTCCAGATACGCATTTTCAGGTCGCGACTGAAACTGGCGACTTTCTTGCTCCACGGTAAATATGCAATAGACCAGGCAGGCTGATCGTTGCCTCGAAGCTCACCCATTTTGATTCCACTTGGAATATGAAATAAATTGATCACACCATTGCCAGAGTCAACAGCAATACTACTTAGATGATTCAGATGAACGACCGAGCTGATTTTATTGATTTTCATGCCAACATCACGGAGAGATAAATTGGTATATCCAGTTTCCATTAAATTAATCCGATTGACAAGTATATTCTTTTTCAGATCCCAAATACAAATTGAATAATCCTGGCTGACGGATACAAGCCAGTTCCAGTCTGTGGAGAGCACAATACTGTAAACAATGTCGTGGTGGCCACGATAAATATGTTGAATCTCGAGAGACTGAATATCGACAATCAGTATTGCACCTGTTTTTGTTCCAACGGCGACCAGATTCGGTTCTGGCAAGAGTGATATTCCATACAGGCTGGAATACGGATTATCCTCTAATTTCATTTGACTGGGTAATTCGCTCATTTTACCGGATTCGATATTCCAAATATTTAATTTGCCATCTTTTCCGGTTGAGATAATCTTTTTTGAATCTCTACTGAATTTCAGATCAGTAATTTCACCAATATGGATTTTTCGGGAATCGATGATTTTCAATGAAGGAAGATTCAGTAACCAAAGCTCACCTTTCAGGTTACCGATCGCCAGAAACTTGCCATCAGATGAAACATCAATACTTTCTATTGGATTTTCCAAAACTTTGATTGATTGTTTGACAGATGAACTATCAGGGTCGATTTCCCGTACATAACCATCTGTTCCTCCAGTCCACAGGGTTTTCGTCTTTTCCGAGACCTGCATGACATAATGAGGTGTTTTTTCAGGGAAGCCAGAAACGACTGAAAACGCTGGACGGCTTTTGTGATTTAAATAGCGCCAGGCGAATTCTCTGGGATCTTGTTTCATTTCAGTTTCAGGTGGCCACATTCTGACTGAATTGAGTGCATTGATAAATTCTAGCTGGTTATTGGCCACCATATTTTTCTGGGCATCGATGACGGTATTAACATATTGCTGCCACCAATTGAATCGTTTTCGCTCAAGTTCCAATTGATAATCAGACCGTATTTTTTGTAATTGATAGGAGCCGACCATAATGGAAATCATGAATAAGATCAGGATTAAGGCCGCAGACAAGCGATTGCGCCAAACCCAAGTTTCCAGGCGGTATTTCAGGCTTTTCCTGAGAACGGAAGGGGTACGGAGGTTTAGCCAATCGTCCAGATCTGCAGCAAGCTCACCGGCAGTTGAATAACGGTCTTCCGGTTTTTTGGCGAGACCCTTGAGGACGATCATTTGAAGAGGTGAAGGAATATCAGGCTGGATTTTCTGGGGCAGTCGTGGAGCTGTTTTCAAAATCTGATTTTCGAGAGTTTCTGAACTTTCCGATTGAAATAACGGCTGATTCGTGAGCAATTCATAGAAGACTGCACAAATACTGTAAACATCGGTTCGGGCATCGAGCTTCGTGCCGTTATTGAGATGTTCAGGGGCCATGAAACAGAGAGCGCCTTCGACCCGTCGTGAAATCAGACTACTGTCAGTCATTAACTTTGCAGCACTACCGAAATCGGTCACGCGAATTGAAAGCAACTCAGGTGGCAATTCAGCCGGATCTTCCGAGTATGGGTGTTCGAGCAGTATATTGGATGGCTTGAGATCACAATGCAATATGCCATGCTGATGAAGATGATCAACAGCTTCTGATAATTGTCTGATCCAGAGTGCCGCCAGTCGTGGTTTGATCGGTTCATGGGCTTGTTCCAGCCATTGTTCCAGATTTGGACCGTTTACCAGACGGCTTACAATGTATGGTACACCCTGATGAATGCCCATATCCAAAAGTGGCACAATACCGGGATGGACCAAGTTGCTGATGGCCGAGCCTTCTATGAAGAAACGGTCATGCACGGAACCAATTGCTACCAATTCGGGTCTCGGTCGTTTCAGCGCCACTTCTCGCATTGTATTTCGATCAAAAGCCCGATAAACTACGCCATAGCTTCCTCGCCCGATCAATCCGAGTATTTCAAACCGATTTGCGATACAATTATTAGCGGTATGATCTGCCGAAATCTGATTTGAAATCTCATTGTCGATTGGAATTTTATTATCGACTGATTGAGTTATTGATTGCTGAGCTGAATTTAAAAAAAAGTTGTCTGGCTTGAGCGAACCGGCCAGGATTTGCAGAGCTTCGCCAAATTCCTGTGTTATTGAGTCAAAAGATTCAATATCAGACAGGTAGGAAGATGTTAAAGAATTGAAATTGTG
This sequence comes from Isosphaeraceae bacterium, assembly GCA_044351075.1. Lineage (GTDB taxonomy): Bacteria > Planctomycetota > Planctomycetia > Isosphaerales > Isosphaeraceae > QWQI01. Next base: position 2,809 of record JBILGL010000488.1, read on the forward strand.
ATTTGAAACCTGACAACTGTTTTTTCGAATTTCACTGACGAATAGATCCAGTTTTTCATATTTGGCTTCAATGGTGGCGTCAGGCGTATGAAAGCTATTGATTGATTCTACATCAATCATTTTTTCGATCGGTAAGGAATCACTGTTCAGTCGTTGATGCGATGGCTTTTCCAAAGGTTGTGGAACTCCTGCAAAGCTTTGAGTCGAATATATCGAACCTGGTGAATTTTCAGATCAAAGAGCTGCGCATGTGCTTCCAGAGTGGTGCCATCCATCCATAGGCCAAGGGCGGCCTGGTGTTCGGGTTCAAGAAGGCTGAGCACTTGATGAACGCGGTCTGACTGTTCACTCAGCATGGCAGCAGTGCCCGGCGAAGCATCTTTGGAAATGAAAACTTCTGTGTCGTCAAAAAGCCAGTCCGTATCCGTTCTGTTAATTTCCCACTTTCCGGTCTCGGGTTGATTGCGCAGCAATCGAATGGCCTGACGAAAATGGATTTTCTTGATCCATGCAAACCATGCCGAAGCGGAATTTCCATGGAAGTGATGAAAATATCGCTGCGCCAGAAGCATTACTTCCTGGCTCAAGTCGCGAGAGGATAGCCTTTTTCGCTTCAATAATCGTTGCCAGCTATGATTCCATGCCTGAACTCTCGGCAAAGTCTTTGCAAAAAGCTTGTCTCGAGAGACATTATTGCCCGCTTTTGCATCTTTTATGAGCTGGTCAATTTCTTCTGAATCAATCATCCCCGAATCACTTTCCGATTCATGCAACTCGGTTAAATGATCAAATGTTCACACATTTTGAGTATTTAATTCTGACGGAATCGTTGTGTCAAGAAAAAAACATAATGTTAAACCAATTGGCTTTCTCGAAAATAATGTAAAATGGCAAACATTGGGACTGTAAAGACTTGACTCTAGCAGTGCAAATAGATCGCTTAATATTTGGACGAATTTAGAACAGGTTGTATCCCGAATGCGAAAACA
>JBILGL010000489.1:0-3796 GCA_044351075.1 Isosphaeraceae bacterium
TTGCGGGCCAGCACCAGCCAACGCAGGGCGATGTCAATACCGACGATTCGCTCTGGCGAGACATTGTTTTTGATGAATGACAAAATCGAGCCACCGGCCCCACTGCCAAGATCAGCAGCAACAGTATTTTGATTCAGCTCAAAATGGGAAACTTCGGTGGTTGATTCAAGGATATGCCGCATTTGTCGGTCAATCGCCTGAGGATCAAGCTCCGGGCAGTGATGCGTGAAATAATGGTGCAGTAAATCTGTAAAACTGTGCGATTCAAACCGGGCGAGTAAGTCGCGGGCAATGGCAAGGTCGTGGTCGTTTCCGCAATAAGGGTCTTCGCCAATGCGCAGATCAGGTATGCCGAGCATCGCCGGATACTGCCTGCCGCAGTCGCAGGCGAGCGATGAATCAGTAAATTCCGGCCATGGCAGACAGCTCCGGCAGGCCGGACAGATGAGTATGATTTTTTCTGAAACTGCCCCGGCTGGAAGGCTCATTTTTTGCGGCTGGAGACTGGACCCAGGCCGATCCATGCCGTGACGACTCGCCCCACGGCGGCCATGCTTTCGCCTGAACAGTTTTCTGGCGTGTCGTCAATGGTATGCCAATGGGGGTATTCAAAATCGATCAGGTCGGCAGTCGGTATTTTGGCCTGATTGAGCGGAATATGGTCGTCGAGCACGGCGGGGCCGACGCTGCGGCTGAATCGCTTTTCGCCGAGCCGGGCAGCGACATCCCAGACGTCGCCCACAACATTTCGGGCATACTCAATGCTGTATTGCTCCTGCTCGATGAGCAGATCTTTGTCGGCCACCATGTCGAGCACCAGTCCGGCATCGTATTTCCAGTCTCGCCCACGGGCCTGGGCGAGATACTGCCGGGCGAAGTGGCGAGAACCGAGAAAGTAGGGGTCGCCATCCTGATAGACAAGCTCTTCGCCGTCAAATAGCACAAGATCCACACCCCATTCGCTGGTCATTTTCGGCAGGTGGTTTGCAATCTCCATCAGCAGGGCCACGCCTGAGGCACCATCATTGGCCCCAATGAATCGGCCACGACGCTTCGCCGGATCGGGGTCCTGATCAGGGTAGGGGCGCGTATCATAATGGGCACCCAGCAGCACCCGGCGTTTTTTTTCAGGCTGCCATGAACCGATCAGATTCGTCAGACGCTTGCGCTGGCGATTGGAGGGGTCGGTTGCGTCAAAGGTCTGTTCCTTGATCTCAAGGCCATTTTTCTTGAAATGATCGGCGACCATCAGCCGTTGTTTTTCGTTGGCGGCAGAGCCGGCTGGCCGCGGGCCGATGTCGCAGATGGCTTTGAGATAGCCAAAGGCACGCGAACCATCAACAGCGGCGGGTTTCAGTTCGGCGTTGCCCTGAGTCTCTCCCACAACTGGCCTCAGCGGAGTTTGTCCAAGAGTGATAAAAAAGAGCCCGACGAACAAGAGCAGCGGTGCCATCAGCCAGCCAGCCAGCGATGACCATTTTTGCAACCGGTTCATGCAAGACTCCCTTCAGGAGATCTGATCAAGTTCTTCAAAAAGTGCGATGAGCTTTTCGATTGGCAGGCCGACAATATTTGACCATGAGCCGGAAACGACGCTGACGATCGGGTCGTCGTCCTGCACTCCATAAGCCCCGGCCTTGCCCTGCCAAAGCCCTGAATCAAGATACGCCAGCCGCTCTGTGTCGGTCAACGGGCGCATGTATAAAACACTTGTATCAACAAACCCGTGCCACTTGCCCGAGCCAGCGTGCATTAGGCAAAGCCCGGTATGAATGGCCACCTCTCGGCCTTCCTGCAGGCGGATCATGCGTTCGGCGTCGGCTCTGTCCACAGGTTTATTGAGCACAAGACCATCCAGATCGCCGGTGGTATCTGCCGCCAGGATCCAGCCACCGGTCACGTTACCGGCGACATCCCAGGCCTTGTTAAAGGCGAGCTGAGCGACATAGTGCCGCAAATCCTGTTTTTCAAGCGGCGGCGGTTCGTCGTAGGCTGATGGCCTGACTTCGAATGTAAAACCTTGTTTTTTCAGAAGTTCAGCCCGGCGGGGCGATGCGCTGGCAAGAATCAGGGGGGAGGGCTGTTTCATGGCTTCATCGGCAGAAAATAAAAAAGGTGGCCGAGAAGTGGCCACCTTGAAGTTTAGTCGTTAGAAAGTGACCAAAAGGGACGATCACCAGTAAACCCAGCTATAGGCAGGGTCCATCAGGCGAATTTCATCTTCGTGAATTTCGATATGATCGCCGAAGACCTGAAAATCAATCTTGAGCGATTTGTATCGCTTCTGCTCAGGATTATTGGCTGTGGCCTTGATCAACTGATAACCGTCGGAAAGGCCACGCACATAGATGGAGAGGCGACTGGCCTTGGGATCAAAATCATTCCAGATGGCAACGCCATAGACCGCATCAAGCACACCTTCTTTGGTGGAAGGTGGCACTGTTCCGACCATATCAACCGAGCCAAGTAGCCTGATGGCTGGATCTTCGCGGGCCTGAATCAGCTTTACGGCCTGTGGCAGAGGCACATCGTCAATGCGCTTGTTGGTGTTTGTGACGATTGAGAACTGAGGCACCAGCAGGCGTGGTTCTTCAGTTCTGTTCACAACACGGTAGTAGAGATAATAGATATTGCGGCGGCCTTTGCCGGGAATCTCAACGGTGCGGATTCGCAGCGGTTTGAAGGCAAAGTCAAGCACCCAGAGACCGGTGCGGTCAGCGGGCTGAAGTGCGGTGTCCACCATCTGAAAGCTGAAGGATGGGCTGTCAGACCTAACCGGAATGGTCGGCAATGGCTTGGAAAGCTCAGCCGCCGGAATTGGATCAGGGCCAGGCAGATCGCCAGAGGCCTGTTTTGCCTTGGTTTTGGCTTGCTGAGCCAGAGCGACTCCAGGCAAAGCCAGGCTGGCCATTGTGTTTACAGCCCATTCGCGTCGAGTCCAGACTGCCATTGCAACCTCGATCCAGTGTTTCCTCGCAGGTTCGGAAATTCCGTACTGCTTGCTCAGAATCCCAATTCCCCCGATATGACGGATATTATCTATAAAATTACCCCATCTTTAACAAACGGTCAAGAAAAGAGATGCGATATAAACGTCTCAGGTCAACATAATCGATAAAGTTGATTCAGGGAAAATTAAAAAATGGGCGCACGAGGATTCGAACCTCGGACCTCACCCTTATCAGGGGTGCGCTCTAGCCAACTGAGCTATGCGCCCGTCGCTTGGACGAAGCAACTAATTTATATCGCACTCTGGCATGTTAGTCAACTATCCACTGAAAAAATCGGCCGATCAGATGGCCCGGGTAAATTTCATTCAAATACAAAGCCATCGTCTGTAATACGATAGGGCACAATCTCGTCGCCACAGGCGCTGCCCCGATGCTTGATCACATGCAGGGCGCGGCCCAGCCGGCCGGCTTCGCGCGTGCGGCCCATCAGGATGATCGTGTTGGCATTCGCGAAAATATCGCCCTGGGCAATCGGCTCGTCGATGAGTTCTTCAACGAACTTGTGCTTGGTTGTGTATAGATAAAGGCAGCCGACATCGCGATGATCGTAGCCACGGGCATCAACCTGGGCGGAATTTTTGAGAAATTGCTCGCGCAGAAGTTCGCGGGCTGCCCAGTCGTGATCACGTCTCAAAATCTGATGATAGACATATTCAAAAAATTCAAACTGAATCGACTCGCTGAATTTATCGGTCGGCTCCACGCCATCCACCACCACCCGCCGAGAGCCGCGAATCATCGATCCGTAAAGATAAAACCCGGCGAGTCGAAGCGTACGGCCCAGC
>JBILGL010000491.1:0-3790 GCA_044351075.1 Isosphaeraceae bacterium
ATACGGTGTAGAGCGTGCCGGCCGATTAAGTGGGGTGCGCTATTTCGGGGCCAACGACTGGTATCGCGAAGGGGCCAGAGAGCTTGTGGCCGAGCAGGATCGGCTTCAGGGTTTCTGGCGTGGGGCTGATAATATCGAACGAGACCCACTGATTGCCACGAGTTTTGCGCTCTTGTTTCTGGCTAAGGGGCGAGCCCCGGTGCTGGTGAACAAGCTGAAACACGCCCCCGGGCAGGACTGGAACAACGACGCCGACGACGTAAGAAACCTGGTGAGTGTGGTCTCGAAGGACTGGAACCACCTGATGACCTGGCAGGTGGTGGACGGCGAAAGGGCCAGCCTTGAAGAGATGCTGCAAGCCCCCGTGCTCTTTCTGAACGGGCATGAGGCACCGGTTTTCAGCCCTGAGGGTAAGCAGAAGCTCAAGCAATATGTAGAGCAGGGCGGCTTTATCTTTGCTGAGGCCTGCTGTGGTCGCAAGGAATTTGATCAGGGCTTCAGGCTGCTGGTTCGCGAACTCTTCCCTGAGGCCGATTATGAGCTTCATCCGCTGCCGCCTGAGCATTCGATCTGGCGTTCTCGGCACCGGCTTACGCCTGAAGTTCATCCGCTGGAGGGTGTGGAATATGGTTGCCGCACGGTGATTGTTTACAGCCCCGGCGATCTTTCATGCTATTGGAATCAGGATGAGTCGGCAGGCGACAACCCGGCGGTGATCAAGGCTCGGCGTGTGGGGCAGAACGTGATTGACTATGCCACGGGCCGCGAGCTGCCGCAGGACAAGCTGGCCATTCGCGAAATACGCGACTTTAAGGACGAAAGCTCAGCCAAACGTAGCGTGCTGCATATTGGCAAGCTGCGGCACACGGGCGACTGGAATATTGCTCCGCTGGCGGTTCCAAATCTGACGAGCTTCCTGCGGGAGAAGCTTAAGGTCGATGTGATTGTGAATCACAAGGAGCTGGTGCCCTCAGACCCGGCGCTGGTTAATTACCCACTCCTTTACATTCACGGTCGGAACGCCATCAGCTTCACCAGCGAGGACATGGAGCGACTGCGCAAGCATATCGACCCCGGTGGCGGCACAATCTTCGCCGACGCGGCCTGCGGTTCTGTGGCGTTTGACGCATCATTTCGCCGATTGGTGGCCGAGCTCTTCCCGAAAAATCCGCTGGAGCCGATTCCGCCGGACGATGAATTGCTCTCAGGCAAGGTGGGTTATGACCTTGCCGATGTGCAATATACCAAGGCAGCCGGCGGTCAGAAGGGCAAGCCGCAGCTTGAAGGTGTGAAGATTGGCGGCAAGTGGGTGGTGATTTATTCCAAGCTTGATCTGGGCTGTGCACTTGAGCGGCAGGCTGGGCTTGAATGTAAGGGCTATACTTATGAGAGTGCTCTGCGGATCACCGCCAATATTGTGCTTTATGCGACCTTGCCGTGAATGAGCGGCATTGACGGAAAACCTGATAACTGACTGACCCTGACAGAAATAAAAGATCATGTCAACCACCTGGAAACACGCGATTTTTTCACTCACAACGATGCATGAAGCGGGCCTGGGCCTGCTGCGCGATTTTGGCGACCTGCGGATGTCTTCCGGCTGGGATCCCGAGACGATCTGCCGGGAAATTCCGGGGGCCGAAGCGCTGGTTATCCGCACTCAGGGCGTGATAGACGCCGCTGTGATGGATGCTGCCGGACCTTCGCTGAAGGTGATTGGTCGCCACGGGGTGGGCTTTGATCATGTCGATATTGATGCGGCCACTGAGCGCGGGATTCAGGTGGTTTATACTCCTGGGGCCAATCTGGAAAGTGTGGCCGAACATGCTCTGGCGATGATGATCGCCCTTTCCAAACACTTTATGCCTTCGATTGAAGCCCTGAAGCAGGGCGACTATTTTGCCAGAACGCGCTGGATGGGGCGGGATATTCGCGGCAAATCACTGGGCATCATTGGCTTCGGACGGATCGGCAAGCGGCTGGGCGAGATTGCCTATCAGGCTTTTGATATGAAAGTGCAATATACGGATATTGTAGATATGCCAGCCGAGCCAATCCGCCGGGCCGGCGGGGCAAAGCGTGTCGATCTGGATACACTTTTGAAAACAAGTGAATATATCAGTCTGCATGTGCCGCTGGATAAATCGACCCGGCATATCATCAACCGGGATACGCTGGCACTGGTTCGGCCTGAATGTATTTTACTCAACACCTGTCGTGGCCCGGTGACTGATGAATATGCAGTGGCTGAGGCACTTGACCAGCAGCGGCTCTTTGGTTACGGGGCGGATGTCTTTGAAATCGAGCCGCCGCAGGTGCCGGGCCACCCGCTGATCGGCCGGACGGATAATGTGATTCTGACGCCGCACAATGCTGCCCAGACTGAAGAAAGCCTGATCAACATGGCCCGGTGGATGGCTGAAGATGTGATTCGGGTTCTCAAAGGCGACCGGCCGCTTTATCCGGTGAATGATCCGGACGAAGTCGCCGCCCGCCGACGCCATCGGTTGTTGACTGAAGCCTGATTTTCTGACAACACCCTGAGAAACGGCGGGCGGGATTGAAGCCGACCTGCCGTCGTTATTTTTTGGTGTGATCAATCGGCATCGACCAGCCCGGCGACGCATGAAACACCGATGGCGGCGGCCATATCGCAGATTTCGGGGGCGATGGCTACTGGGCTCAGGTCAAGCTCGTGCCTGATCATCCGACAATAAAGTGATTGGCGAAGCGAGTCTCCGCCAACGAAAAGCAGTGGTTTTTCGGCAGGATTGGCCAGCCAAACGTGGCGGCAAAGGCCCTGACAGTCTTCGGCGATCACGGCGGCAGAGAGCCAGGCGGTGCGTTGGTCGGCGTCGAGTGTATTGTTGAGGTCGGCGACACGTGTCCAGAAGGCGGCACGCAGCAAGCCAAACTGGCGTACGCACTGGGCGGCGTGATTTGTCAGATCATCCGAAAATGCCTCAGGTGCTGCTTCGCCGAGGCTTCTTTTCAGCAGGGTCGCTGATTTCAGGGCGGCGAAGAGCTCGCCGGCCAGTGTGGTGAAGCTGCCGCTAATTGAGCCATCGGGTTGGATGCGGATCAGTTTCGTGTGGGACCCAGGCCAAAGCAAAAGCCAGGGCTGATTGATGATTTCAGGATGGCTGATTTTCAGTAGTTTTCGCAGACCCCATGCCTGCACTTCCTCGCCGCGCATGATGTCGGCCGTGCTGAAAAACGGGCTGAGGTCGATCGGTGTGGTGGGATTCTCGTTGAGCAGCGGCTGGCTTTTCACGCCGGGGCAGATTGCAACAGGGCCTGGCCAGAATTGCGGCTCGTGCCATGTTTTCATAGCGTTTTGGGCCATTTGTATGGTAGCCGGCGCGGGTATGTGTGGCACGTTTACCAGGCCGGCATCCGAGCCGATCATGCCAGAGGCGATCACTCGCGTGCCGGCGGGGTCAAGCCTGTGGCGGGTGCAGAGGGTGCCCAAGACGTCGGCCACTGCGCGTTTTACAGGTGAATTGGCTGTGTCGTCGCTATTGCGAACGCCCACGGCCGCCGTGGCTGAGTCAATCATTCGGCCGTTTGCCATGAGGCAGGCCCGAGTGTTGGTGGTGCCGCCGTCGAGGGTGATCCAGTGATAATCGCTACTCATAGCATTTTGTGACTCAAAATCCAGTTTCTGTTATCAGAGGGCTGGCTTCAATCGCCTTGATTCTTAAAACATAGCAAATTTGATCGTCGAGCGTATGATTAGAAAAAAACGACTCAAAACACAATATCGCCGCATGCCTGCCTGATTCATGGT
>JBILGL010000490.1:0-3790 GCA_044351075.1 Isosphaeraceae bacterium
CGATCATCTCAATTTTAAGGATATCAAGCGAACACTCTCCGGCATGGCCGAGCTGGGCATCGGCGAGGATCGCATCATTTCAAAATTGAGAACTCGCCTTCTTGAGCTCTGCGAGTTGAAGAAAATCGAAGAGCGAGACCTGATCAGCATTATCTGGAGCCTGGCGGTTGCCGGAAATGGTCGGAATATGGAGGCAATCTGGCCCCAGCTCAGCAATTACCCGGCGCGTCGGCTCCGCCCCGAGGTCCTTCGGCTCATCTACCAGACTGCTCTGATCTCAGGCCTGGAATTGCCCGAAAATCTGAAACAGCTCACAGCCCGCGCTGAGACCAGAAAGTGGAGCCGGGAATCAAATCTTCCAAACAGCTTCGAACTTTCGGTCGCCAAAGAGATCAGGCGGCATGGTGTCCGATTCAAATTTGCTCACAACGAATGCGGCGTTGAGATGGACATGATGATCCGCAAGGATGGCCTCCCGCCTATCGCCGTTTTTTGCGACGGTGTTCGCTACCATCACATCAATCAGCATCACCGCTACGGCCTTTGCGGTCCCGATAAAATGGCCAGTCGGCTGCTGCTTTCAAATGGCTTCAAGGTCGTTCGCATTCCCGACACCCTCTGGCGAAAAGGCCGCTACGAATCCGGCTGGCTGCATTGGTACTTTCAAGAAAATGGTGGCGTAAATCTTGCGGATTACAGGGAATAATTCTTTTTTTTTTCGTTCCCGCCCCGTTTGGTTGCCACTTGATCGCTGAAGAGCGCGTTTTGATTTCCGACCGATATAAAGCCGCTCATTGCCTGAGATTGTCGAGTTCTGGAATATTTTCGTTAAATTTGAATTTGACCATGTCCGATAGTTTCGTTATGATATTCAAACAGTCGGGGGGATTAGCTCAGCTGGGAGAGCGCTTGCATGGCATGCAAGAGGTCAGCGGTTCAATCCCGCTATCCTCCACTCTGATGGCCTGATGTGCCGTCTTCTTTGACAATTTACCGGGGGGATTAGCTCAGCTGGGAGAGCGCTTGCATGGCATGCAAGAGGTCAGCGGTTCAATCCCGCTATCCTCCACTCTATTCTTATTCTCCCTATTTTTATTTATCAGTCCATTTAAACTCTGTCCATTCAGATAACCGCATATATCTCTCTTTTCTGCTTTCGTCCGCACTTCCACGACAGCAGGCTAACCCGAAGCGCAAGTTTTGAAGTTGCGCTTTGGTGTCGTCGATCTGCTGAAGTCCCAGATTGGCTGCAATTTGAATCATTAATGAAAATCAATAAAAAGATGGGTGATGTGTATGGCCGGAGGCCATATCTATTCATAGACAGCTCCTCCGGAGCCCAATAATACAACGCCTATTCTTATCTTTGGCCGGAGGCCATATCTTTTCATAGACGGCTCCTCTGGAGCCGCAAAGAAAACAGATTCATCTAAATGCGCAACTTAAAATAGCGCAAGCGAGGGAATTATTCAGAGTAATCCGTCTTATTTCTTATCCCTCCCTACAGCTGAGGGTTAGCCTTTTTTTAGTAATGTGGATTATTAGGAAAATTCCCCAAAATCGTGTGAACTCCCGTTTTCTCTCAGATTTGCGTTCTAAGCTGAAAAAATTCAATAACTTGCAAGTTTTTTCGAAGAAATCAAATAACATCTGAACGAAGCGATGTCGGAGAATATAATCCATGAAAATTGGATTTTTTAAATTTTTGTGAATTTTGTGTTGCAATAAGATGTCTAATAATGATATATAAATGACGTCTGTCTCCTTCAAGTAGTCAAAACTCGTTCCTTCTCACTTTTACCAAGCCCGGTCCTCGGGTCAGGTGAATTATTGAGGTGCAAAACCATGAATAAAATCAATGTTCGTAAGGGTTTTACCCTCATCGAACTGCTCGTCGTAATCGCAATTATCGCCGTACTGATTTCGCTTCTTCTACCAGCGGTTCAATCAGCTCGCGAAGCGGCCCGTCGTGCCCAGTGTGTGAACAATCTCAAGCAGATTGGTCTGGCGCTTCACAACTATGAAAGTACCAACAGCTCATTCCCCTGGACACAAGGCGCCGCTTCATCCCGTTTCCCGACTGTCTTCAACGGCAGAATGCCTTGGGATGGCGGCAATGGTGACGAATGGGCCAACTTTGGTGCCCTGACTCTGATGCTTCCCTACATGGAACAGCGTCAGATTCACTCAGCCATCAACTTCAATTTCGGCGTTGAGTCTTATGCCGGCCCCTGGGGTTATCGCGATGCGGTACAGGGAACGGCCACAGAGAGTGTGATCACATCATTCCTCTGCCCAAGCGATTCAAAGAGCCGTGGCTTGAACAACTATCGCGCCTCCAACGGTACCAACTGGGACTGGTGGTCACGCGAATCTGGCTCAGGTGCTCTGACCCGTCCACAGCCAGGCGGCCAGCAGATTGCCACAATCGCCGGCTGCGAAGACGGCACTTCCAACACGATCGCTTTCTTCGAGCGTAATCGTGGTGATGGCGACAATTCCCGCTACAGCAAGGGCGACGTTTACACCGGTGGCCCTGGTGAAACCTGGGGTTTCCCAACATACGTCGTCTCGAATCCTGCCGACCTGAACTTCCTCAACCGGAACTACATCCCTGCCTGTAACAATTTCGCCAGAACAAATCCCACTTCAACATGGGATTGGGGCGGCCGTTACTGGGCAGCCGGTGAATACACCAACTCCGTTGGTAATTTCAATGTTACGCCAAACTACACCGGCCCCGACTGCTCGGGCTGGGGTGGTGTCGGCACCGGTATCGGCAACTTCTCTGCCCGGTCACAGCACCCAGGTGGTGTCAATGTGGCCATGGCCGACGGCTCGGTCAAGTTCATCAAGGATTCCATCAATCAGATGACCTGGATGGCTCTTGGCACTCGCTCAGGCCGTGAAGTGCTCAGCTCCGACGCCTATTGATTGACCCAATCAGGCTTCGAATCAGTCGTTAGAACGGCTCGAAATTCTTCGGGCCGTTTTTTATTGCCTCTGCTTTGTTAACATAATAAAAAGTCACAACTCTAAAACGCTTTTCCCGGAGCAGATTGCAAAAGTGAAACGGCTGGCTCTCGCTTCATCACTGTTATGTTTGATCCTGGCCATCCTTTATTTATTTCTCAGCCCGCAGGAATCAGAAAATCTCAAAAAAGCCAGAAAATCCTATGCTTTGAAAGACTGGAGAGCCGCTTTTAATGATTCGGCCCGCGACCTCAGAGACAACCCGAACGACACTTCCGCCAAACGGCTGATGGCACGTTCGGCAGCCAGAATCCAGCGAGACAATGTCGCAATGGATCTCTATAACTCGCTTCAGGGGGCGGAAAGCCCTGAAGATTTTTTTCTTGTCGGCACCATTCTTTTCCGTCAGGGCAGAATTCAGGACGGCGAGAAAATGTTTCGCCGTTCCTTGGAAATCGACCCCAATTACCACGAATCAGCCAAATTTCTCGCCCAGTTTCTCTTTCAAAATCGCCGCTACGAAGATGCCCTCCAAAATGCTGAAAAATGGAAATTGTTTCAACCCGATCAAAATGAGGCAGAGCTCTTTCAGGCCAGAATTCTCGAAGCGATCAATCAACCCGCCAAAGCATCAGCTCTTTTAAACTCCATCCTCCAGCGCGGTCAACAACAGTCAGATCTTTCAAGCCAGAGCCCTGAATCGCTTGAATTGATGCTCGCCCGCAATTTGCTTCGATCGGCCCGCCCCAATGAAGCAATTGAAATCCTGAATAAAATGAAAAACGCTGATTCTGACGCCGATCTCCTCTGGCTGAAA
>JBILGL010000069.1:0-12428 GCA_044351075.1 Isosphaeraceae bacterium
TTTCTCCTGCGCGAACAGCTTCGCCGCAAGGGGCTGAATGATGCCGAGATCGACCTGCACCACGGCTCACTCTCACGCGAAATTCGCAAAGACGTGGAGGACCGGCTCAAATCAGGCACATCAAAGCTCGTCATTTCCAGCACCAGTCTGGAACTTGGTGTGGACTACGACTCTGCCAGTTTTGTTGCGCTGGTCGGCCAGCCGGGCACCGTCACGCGCTGCCTCCAGCGATTCGGCCGGGCAGGGCATGGGCCGGGCCGGTCGCGTCATGGGACCATTCTTGCCGCCCATCCCGGCGAGCTGGCCTCTGCCGTCGTCACCGCGCGGGCCGTTCGCGAAGGGCGAATCGAAGAAATTCACTCGATCGATTGCCCGCTTGATGTCCTCTGCCAGCAGTTGATCGGCATCGCCTGCGGCGACGACTCTCATGCCGACACTATCTATCAGATGGTCAGAAAAAGCTGGGCATTTCGAAGCCTGGAAAGGGCTGATTTTGACACCTGTCTGAATTATCTCTCAGGCGATCTGGCTGCCCCGGCAGGCGCTTATCAGAAAGAGCAGGGGGCTGCCCCGCGCTGGACATCGCCCAGGCTCTGGAAATCAGGCGGATTTTTTGGCATTCGTCATCGCCGTGTCATTCGCTGGTTCCGCATGAATTGCGGCACAATTTATTCCGAAGAATCGCTGGTCGTCATGTCCGGCGGCCGGCGTATCGGCCAGCTTGAACAGCCCTATGCCGACCGACTCCAGCCCGGCGACCGCTTCTGCCTTGATGGCCGAACGCTCGAATTCAAGCGAATCGACCAGAATATCATTGTTGCTCGCGATACCGGCGGCGACAGCATGATGCCACAATGGACAAGCGAACGCCCCGGCCTTTCTGCCGCACTGGCAAAAGAGCTGGTCATTTTCCGCGAAAAACTTGGCCGATTGATTGTTGATGACCCCGGCCAGGCTCGATTCTGGCTCCAGACGGATTACGCCATGCGCGAAGCCGATGCCGGCTGCCTCATTAATCTCTGGCAGTGGCAGCTCGCCTGCTCTGAAATCCCCACAGCCAATGGCGTGTTGATCGAAGTCTATCCCGAAAACGATGGCATCTCCTATGCCTTTCACTGCCCCCTGCATCGCCCTGCCAGCGAAGCCCTCGGTCGGGCCATGGCAGCCCGCTTCGGTATGAAGCGTCGGCGCGATATGCGACTGGCCGTGACAGATCTCGGTTTTGTCATACAGGGCGGCCCGGAACATCTCTCTGCCGAGACGCTTCAGGCAATGTTTCACGTGGAAGATCTGGAACGCGACGTACTGGAAGGGCTTGATAGTGGCGAGCTGGTCGCCCGCCGATTTCGAAGCGCAGCCGCCACAGGCCTGATGGTCCTCAAAAATGTGGAAGGGCGAAAGCCGGTCGTCGGCGGGCAGGACTGGGTCAGCCAACGCCTCTTTCCTGTCGTGCGTGAATCGTGCCCGGATCATCCGCTCATTCGCGAAGCACGCCGGGAAGCACTTGAGCAAATTCTTGATCTACCATCGCTGAGGCGTTGGCTCGATTCCCGGCCACCGGTTAAAGTTAGAAAAATCAGGGGCATGTCGCCCTTCACGTCGGCCTGGCTCGAACCATTCGGCCGCGAAGGCTCAGAAGCAATTCAGATGGAATCGCCGGACGAAGCCCTTGAGCGATTCCATCAGGAGCTCTTCGGCAGGGCAGGGAGCCCCGTAGCATGAAGACCGTCAACACCCGCAACGTGCCCAAAGGCTGGGGCATCGGCCCTGACAAGTGGCTGCTTTCTCCCCATGGGGCAATCTATCATGCTGATGAAAAAATTGCCGTCATCGCCGATCTGCATCTCGGCTATACAGAGACCAGGGGCCGCTCTGGCGACTGTATCCCGGCCGTTCACGACACCGCTGAGCTGAGACTTCTTAACCAGTTTCTGCACTCCGTGGAAGTCCGAACACTCATCATCGCCGGCGACATTCTGGAATCACCACTCTCCGCCCGTAGTGGCAATTCACTGCTTGACCAGTTCACACAATGGCTCGACGCCGCAGGCGTCAACCCCGTCTATGTATCCGGTAATCATGATCCTGCGCAACATTCCAACTTTGTTGATTATTACGAGCTTAACGGCTGGTGCATTCATCACGGGCATCTGGCGAACCCTTCCAGCCACGCCCGGAATCAGATAACGGGGCACCTGCATCCGGTCATCCGCATGCAAAACCGTACCTTCAAAACATTTCTGGTCGCTGGTAATCATATCATTCTGCCAGCGTTCAGCCAGAATGCAGCCGGCGTTAATTTTTTGCAACATGATAATATGCTAAAACTAACCGATTTGCCATATTATGCCTGGTTGTGTTCAGAAAAACAAACATTAAATTTTGGCCTGCTTTCTCAGCTGTTAAAAGAGTAGAAGAAGGAAAATACTGAAATTAGCGCATTTATTCATGAAAATTTCACTGAAACACTAAAATAAGCTGAACAAAAAACAGGAGTATAGTACATAATTTTATTTTCAGGTTATTGACTGGATTCGACAGTCATTGTATAAAAAAAGGTACGTCTCATCGTCTCGATGGGGCTCTCTATTGCAATGTCCGATATGCTTCGATTTCCAGCATTTGCCGATGACATCGATGATTTCAGCATCTTTCGCTGTTTTTATCGTTTCAGGCGACTGCCACAGCCCTCAATCAACCTTATTGGTGGGAGATTTTGATGAAGTCAAAGATGAAAAAGGGTTTTACCCTGATCGAGCTGCTGGTCGTAATCGCGATCATCGCAGTTCTGATCTCCCTGCTGCTTCCTGCCGTACAGTCGGCTCGTGAAGCTGCTCGTCGTGCTCAGTGCGTGAACAATCTCAAGCAGATTGGTCTTGCTCTGCATAACTATGAAAGCTCGTTCGGTACTTTCCCTGTCTGTATTGCTGACGAACAGGCCAGTGCCACCAGCACAGGCGACATCTGGGGCGGCACGGGTGGTAACAACCTGCTGTCCTGGCGTGCTCTGATTCTTCCACAGATGGAAGCGAACAACGCTTACAACGCCATGAATACACAGCGTGCCATGAGCTCATCCTCAGGTGCGACTCAGTGGACGGCTTACATGGTTGCCAACAGCGCCTGGATTTGCCCATCGGACGACAACCTGAATGGTGTCTCCCCTGGTTTCCGTTCCAACTCGGGCGTCTGGGGTAATTATCCAAACGGCACCACCCCAACCAACCCATTAACCAATCAGGCTGACCCACGTATTCCCGTTTCCAACTATCAGGGTTCGATGGGCGACAACTACGCTGTTGGTCCTCTGACCTCACCACAGCCTCCATTCGAAACACCATCTGGCGGCAATCCTCCAGTTGGTCAGCCTCGAATTGGCTGGCACGGTTTCTGGGGTACCTATTTCGGTCACAACTTTGCTGCTGGCCAGGGTACTCTCCGTGGCTTCTTCAGCTATCGTACCCGTGGTATTCCTGCTCCAACCATTGCTTCGGTCACTGACGGTACTTCCAACACGATCATCGTGGCAGAAGCGATTCCTGCTCAGACCGCAGACTCCAACTTCTGGAACTACAATGGTTGCACAGTGAGCACCGCTGTTCCAATTAACTGGGAAACCCTCCGCGTTCCTGCCAGCGGCACGCCATTCGGCACTGCTGACTACCAGAACCGGTTTGCCTATACCTCAAAGGGTATCAAGAGCAAGCACCCAGGTGGTGCAAACGTTTGTATGGCTGACGGTTCAGTCAAGTTCCTCAAGAACACGACCAACCTTGCCACACTGTGCGCCATTGGCTCACGTAACGGTCAGGAAGTTATCTCAGCTGATTCTTATTGATCCAGCTATCAAGGGGGCTCCACTGGCAAATGCCAGTGGAGTTCTTTCTTATTCATCTCTGAAATCTGATATCTAAGGAAGGGAAAACAAGGTGATCCACAGGAGACAGTTAGCCATCTTGGCTCTTGCTATCTTTGTCGTCAGCGGTTGTGGTGGCGATGGTCGTAACAAGCGATACAAGGTCAGTGGCAAGGTCACTTACAAGGGCCAACCACTTAAGTCAGGCACCATTCAGTTCTACCCAGAAAAAGCTTCTGGTGATAATCCCGGTGCCAGCTCGACCATCACTGACGGATACTACACCCTTTCGGCTACAGGCATGGAAGGTGACGGAGCATATCCTGGCGATTATCTTGTGGCTATTGAAGCCCGTGATACCGATATGTCTCAGGCTCTGAAAAATGCAGGTGGTGGCGCAGCCCGTCAGGATGACATTGCCAAAGCCTATGCCAAATCCAAATTGTTAACACCGAAAAAGTACGCTATTACGGATACTTCAGGGCTCAAGGCCAAAGTTGAAGCCAGATCCAATTCCTTCGACTTTGAATTGGTTGACTGATTGTAATCAACCCTGAATTTTGTAAGACTCTTATCATTTTGATAAGAGTCTTTTTTTTATCTGCTTCATGAGCCAGGCATCATCATCAGGCACCATCAGCGGCCTGGTGAATGATTTTTTTGATGAATACTGTAAACCTATACCATTACTGGTCGATCAGAGTATAATCCATTAAACCCTTTTCTCCTCAGGAGCAATTCATGTCTCTCTTCTACCCATGCGGTAAATTATCCCGTCGCGCAGTTCTTGCGGGCATTTCCTCCCTTCCGATCATCGGCGCTACCCAGCATGTGTCGGCTTCCGAAGCCAAAATGCTCAAAGATCCTCTTTTTGATAAATCCAAGCTGGGCGTGCCTGGCCCATACCCTGGTCGGGTGATCGAAGCCAAGAATCCTGCTCTCATCCAAAACGGCACGCGGAGCAGGGAAGCGATCAAAGCGACCCTTGCCAGTGGTATGAAGCAACTTACAGGTGCCGACGACGGTGTCGAAGCCTGGCGAAGCTTCTTTGAGCCCGGCGATGTGGTCGGTATCAAAGTTGTGCCGAATGGCCACCCGCAGCACCCAACGTCACCCGAACTCGTTCTTGAAATCATCGAGTGCCTGAAATCGGCTGGCGTGAAAACCACCGATATGTTTGTTTATGACCGCTACAAGAGTGAATTTATGGCCGCAGGTTATCAGAATATCCTGCCCAAGGAAGTGCGATGGGGTGGCCTGACACCCGGCGGCGGCCCCCAAACCTTATTGCTCGACGAAGAGCATAAGAAGGACCCGATCGCCGGCTATGATCGCGACGAATTTGTTCACATGAACCTGATCGACAACGGCGGCGACCCGAAGGACGACCGGAATTTCCGCTCGCACCTCGGCCTGTTTGTGACGAAAGTCGTGAACAAGATCATCGCCCTGCCATGCCTCAAGGATCACGGGTCAGCCGGTGTCACTGGCGCCCTCAAGAACATGAGCCACGGCTCCGTTAACAACGTGGCCCGCTCTCACGGCACACCTGGCACGAATGTCTGTAATCAGTTCATCCCCGAAGTGGTCAGCCATCCGGTGATTCGCAAGAAGTTCGTGCTTCAGGTGATGGACGGCATCCGCGGCATCTATCAGAAAGGCCCATTCGGCAATAATCCCGAATTCGCCTGGGACTACAATGCCCTCTTCTTCGCCACCGACCCGGTTGCGATGGACCATGTCGAATGGCAGATCATTGATGCCAAGCGGAAGGCCATGGGCCTGCCACCTGTCGCATCAACCGGCAAACTTGCTCAGGATCCTCTTGGAACCGAAGGCTTCGACGTTCGTCAGCCCCAGCACATTGCCCTTGCCGGTGCCATTGGTCTGGGTATCTTCGACTTCAAATCGCCCCGCGGCCGCCGCGCATCGATTAATCACGAAGTCATTACGGTTTCCTGATCGCTGAAATCCAGCGCGTTTTCATTTCAACAATGATAAACCGGTAGCCGACTCAAATCGGCTGCTGGTTTGTTTCATTAACGACCCATCTACATCAAATGAAAAATCGCAAGTTCATTTATCTGTCACTGTTTTTCATCGTTTCTCTGTTAATCCTGTTTTGGGTTGCTTCCAGCCGAAATAACATTCGAATCAATAATCAAATTGAATCATTATTATTGAATCGACAGTTTCAGGAAGCGAGAAATACAATCAATAACTTATTAAAATCAAATCCGAAAAATGCCGATGCCCTATTTTCTCTCGCACGTCTTGAACTTGCCGAAGATCATGCCGAAGCTGCAATTCAAGCCATTGAAAAAGCCGAAAGCCAAAAATACAATCCCCGTTCGATTGAAATTCTCCGCGGGCTGGCTTTTGCACGTGGCGGAAATTATGCAGAAGCCCAAAAAATACTTGTTCCCGCTTTCCTCAACGGCGAAGAGCCCAGGGCCGAAATTGCTGAAGGCCTGACAAGAGTCTATCTAGCTCAGTTTCAGGCAACTCAGGCTCGCAAAGCCATCGAAGCCTGGAAAGAGGCCTCTCCACGCGACGACCGACCCTACCTCTATCTTAATGAAATTGAAGATCGCTCAGGCACCGAAGCCGCTGTGAGAATTGCCAATTATCTGGCCGCCATTGAACGAAACCCCGGCCTATTTGAAACCCATGAAAAACTGGCCAATCTTTACCTTGAAGACAATCAACTTGAAAACGCGAAAGCCGAATTTCAAAAATGTCTGGAAATGAAGCCTGGAAATCAGTCCAGCCTCATTGGCATGGGCCAGACTCTGCTGAAACAGGGAAATCAGCCGGAAGCGGAAAAAGTGCTTTACGACGTATTAAAAAACGATCCTGGCCAGATTTTTGCACTCGCAGAGCTCTCCCAGATCGAGCTCCAGAAGGGAAATGTCGAAACGGCGGTCGCTCAATTAAAAAAGGCGTTTGAGCAATCGCCTTATAGCTCGGAACTGGTTTATAAATACGCCCAGGCATTGAAACTTGCCGGGAATGTCGATCTCTCCCGACAAATGGTTGATCGTTCAAATCGCCTCAAAACCGAAGAGGCCCGGATGGATGAAATTCGGAAACTATTAGTTAAAGAGCCAAATAATATTGAAGTCCGAATGGAAGCCGCCATCTGGCTCATCGATCATGGCCATGAAAAGGAGGGCTTGCAGTGGGCTGATCTTGTACTGAAACAAAGGCCCGGCGACCCGAAACTATGCACATTTCTCACTACCTATTTTGAGCAGAAGAAAGATTTCGGGCTGGCGAATTACTACCGATCCATTATCAAAAAATAAAATTACATTTATCGCGATTTAAATTCAATATGATTTCATTTCTTCGAATTGCTTATCATTCGGCGATAAATAATGAGATTTCGATCAACAACTGATTGAATCGAAAAATCCCGCACAACCTTCTCTCTGGCTGCCTGCCCCCAGCGCAGGGCAGCCTGCGGATTACGAAACGATTGCAAAATCGCGGTTGCCCAGTCCTCCGGGTCTGGCGAATGTACCAGAAAACCGCTTGTTTCATGATCAATCAAATCCGTATTTCCACCAATCGCCGACACAATACAGGGCAGCCCAGTGGCCATCGCCTCCAGCAGGCTGTTGCTCATGCCCTCGGCACGGCTTGGCAGAAGAAAAAGATCGCTCTTTTTTAATTCCCCGGCCGTATTTTCCAGCCGACCACAGAATTGTATTTCATTTTCAGTCATTCCCAGCTCGTCGCGAAGTGCAATCAATTGCATTTTCAGCGGGCCATCGCCAACTAACACCAGCTTAGCCCGCGCCCTCTTCAGCACTAATGGCCACGCCCGAACAAGCACATCCACCTGCTTCTGATCATGCAGTCGGCCCGTGAAAATCGCCTGAAAAGTCTTTGAATCGTTCATCGGCGGTCGATCAGCCGGGCAAAATTGATTAACATCCACACCACTGCATACCTTGATCAGTCGTGAATCTTCAACGCCCATGCCTCTCCATTCCGCTGCGATATCGTCGGAAATACAGGCGAAAAGCGGCGAGCGGATTGACAGCCGTCGTAGAATGGCCCGGCCCCTCGTTCGCATCATCTCCTGCGCTTCGCCGTCATATCCTGAACTGGCCGGCTGAATGAGCGTTGGACGCTGAATGAAACTTCTGGCCAGACCAAGCGTGATTGATTCCCACAAAGCTTGATGGGAATGAATCACATCAATTTTATTTCGTTCCTGCCAGAGTGCCCCGGCCAACTTCTGTATAAACGAGATACCAAATAGCGGCCCACGGCTTGAAGTGCGTATCACTCGTTTGATTAATACACGGCCACCTGATGGCGATACAAAATGCAATTGCGAGCGAGGCAGATTCTCCAGAGCGCGCGTATAGACACTGACGTGATGACCACGACTGGCAAGCTCCTCAGCCTGCAACCTTGCCTGACGCTCCGCGCCACTTTCGATCGGGCTGAACAGGCTGATAACAAAAGCAATACAAAGTGGCCGATCGGCGGCTGAAGTATCGAGGTAATTGACACCCGTCCAATGGGGCTGAAACTCCTCTGCCGTGGCCGTATTCAAGTTCCACCTGCTGATTCAGGCGATTTAAAATGGGGAAATCGATTGAGAATCAATCTGGCCCGCTCAGCCTGCGAATCGGGCACCAGAATTTGATGCCCGGGCTCAAATGGCAATCCGCCAAAAAGAGTTGACCCTGGCGAAATATCGGTTGTAACCGTCAGCCCCTCTTCCTGAAGGGCCTGTGCTATCAATGCAGCTTCGATTTCATTGGCGGCTGAGCCGACCCGGACAAGTTTCGATGATTCAAAATGCTCGGGTTTCATCGCACTTGCCTTTCAGCTTCGGCCCAGCAATCAGCGACTGATTTCCAGCGTAGGCAAGTCACGACCTTTGACAGTCGTCACTTTACCATCTTTAGAAATCAGCTCGCCCAGCACGAAAAGTGGGCCCGACTTCGTTTCAACCAGGACTTCCCACCGACCTTCCGGAATTTCCATCAGTGATTTGCCGGCCTGGTCTGTCGTAGCTCGCATCTTGATCTGGCTTGAGCTTGGCTCGCGTAAAAGCACAGACACACTGCTTTCCAAAGCACCTGTCAGCTTGTCCTTCACCAACAGATTCAATTTGGGCAGTGCCGGTTTTGCCGATGAAATCACCGGTTTAAACGATTCTCTCTTGATTTCCGTCTCCGCTTTTTTCATCTCTCCGCCCGACTTGATCGTCTCCGGGTCAACCGGCTTGCCAGCCTTATTTTCAGGCAGTTCGGGCACAGTCAATTTCGTGGTGTCAACCGGGGGCAGTGCCAGGTCATCTGCCGGTGGAGGAAGGTCTGGAATCGGAATCGCTGGCAGATTGCCACCTGCTGCCGGCTCGGGTGATTTCGGCAGATCAATTACCGGTGGCGGCAAGTCTGTCGCCTTTTTGGCCGCATCTTCAACGGGCGGTTTTTCTCGGGGCCCGATTGATGTCGAAGTCGTCGGCTGAACCGTCTTTTCCAAGCTCGTATCACTTGGTTTCAGCGGCGGAACATTGTCATTTGACTTCGGTAATGGCGCAGACGGCGGCGGCAAAAGTGTGTCTTTATTGTTGTCTAACGTCCTAGGAAGTTCCGCCGGTGGGGGTAAGGGCTGCAGATCGGCTGGTTTAAGAGCGGGTTTTTCCGGGAGTAAATTAGCCGGGATGCTATCAGCCGGGGGAGGTGTGCCCGGAAGATTTGTAGCAGCCGGTGGCGGAGTCGCAGGTTTCACCAGTTCTGGCTTCTTCACTTCAGGCGGGAGCGGCGGCGAAGGATCCGCAGATTCCTTTTCTTCTTTTACAGGTAGTGTTGTCGCGGGTTTCACCGGTTCCGGCTTCTTCACTTCGGGTGATTTGACAGTTGCACCGGGGTTATCCAGCTGAGGCTCATTTTTTGGCTCAGCAGACGGTTTCTCGGTCGGCTCGGAAGTCTGTTCCGGAGCTCGTTCGGGAACAGCCCGAAGCTCAGGAACTTTCGTCGGTTCAAGAGCTGGCGAAACGAGAGTTTCAGCAGTGCAGGGGGCAGGAGCAAACGAAGTGGTCGTTACCCACGTTGCCGGCAGAAGTTGCACTGTGGGAGCCAGAACATACGAATGGGAAACACTTGGCAAAACAACTGTATAAGCCGTTGGCACGACGAAATGGTAGCTGGTAGGTGCCAGAATGGTGGTGGGTTGCGTTCCAAACAGGCCATGATTTGTCGCAAACGCCGATGAACTGTCGCAGATCGCCGCAAAGCCCAATATCAAAGACAATCGGCGATATCTGGCACAAGCCCGGCCCTGCGTCAGTTTATTCACCGCATTGGCAGGCGTTGATAAGGCTTTCATGATTGTTCGCTTCCCGTTGATTCACACTGATGCTCATTTATAAGAAGTATATCACGGCTGGCAACCGCGACAAAAGGCCACCACTTTTTCTCCGGCATCAGCTCTTAAAATCAGCCGCAAAGGCTTTGGCTGATAGAAGTTCGCCTGTGGCATACCGCGTCAGTTCATTCCAAGGCAGACTTCGGCCGGGAGTAAAGACCTTGTCGATCATGAACTGACCAACATTCTTATTGCCAACATAGCTCCCACGGCCCGGCTCAACGCCGCCCAGCACATCCCGACAGATCGCATGATGCACCTGCGACGCAAAGAGCTGGCCCATCATATAGTTATGATAATAAGCCGGGGCACTGACAACGTGTATCTTTGAAGCATAATCGGGCGCATTACGCCCCTCCGGCCGCTTCAATCCCTGATAGTTCTCCACCAGATCCCACCAGAGTCTGTTTAGATCCTGCCCGGGGTCAGCATACATCGCCTTTTCGAAACGAAGCATCACCTGGCACCATCGCGAGAAGATCAGCAAACGCGCCCGCCTTGCTGCCGAACCCGCTGCGTCATAACCCATTGCGTCAGCTACCGGAACACCCATCTTGCCAAGCCAGTCAGCGTCTTTGCTGAATTGCTCAAAGAGCATTGCCACGCCTTCGGTCGTCAGGATATGTGCTTCCCCACGAAGCAGATACGGCACACTTTGGGGAATATAGCGACTTGAATAGACTGCATGGCCCAGCTCGTGCAGCATGGTTCCCATCCAGTATTCATTGCCCACGATATTGGCAAGAACCCGAACGTCGCCTTCGCGGTCAATATCCGTGCAGAAGGCGTGCGGGCTCTTGCCTGCTTTTTCAAAGAGATCGCTGCGTGCAATCACCGCATCAACCGGCAGGCCGATCCCTGTGTAGAAATCCTTACAGAGCTTGGTGATATCAGCATTTTTATAGGGGGCGTCAAGGTCTGTCGGATAGATCGACGGCGCTTCCTGAAAGAACGGATCCTGATAATGCCATGGGCGAAGCTCGCCCACACTCACGCCCGACTGTTTCGCCAGTGCGGTGTCAATTTCGGCCTTAAGCTCCATGTATGGCTTGCGAGTCAGCCCGTCAAGCTCATCAAAAAGCGTTACCACGTCGGCCTGCTTTTGCTCGTTCAGCGAAAGCATCATGACGTGAAAATCGCTGAAACCAAGAGCTTTCGCCGCCTCATTACGCAGGGCCACCAGCTCCTTCAAGTCCTTCTCAACTGCAGCCCCCACCCCTTTTGACGACTCCCAGACGGCCTTTCGCTCTGCCGAGCTTTTCGAATTCTTCAGCGTTTCCCGCACCTGGCTGTCGGTCAGTTCAGCGCCATTTACCTTGGCCCGATAGACATTAAACGCTTTCTCAATGGAATTTGCCCTGGCCGTGATCCTGGCTAGAATCTCAGGCGAAACTTGCTTCTCAAGTGCTTGTAAATAAAGCAGTTCAATCTGTCGCTTCTGGCTTTTGTCAGCAACACCCGCATCCCGCACGGCCTTGATCCGGGCGAATCGCGCCTTGTCGGCCAGGGCCGCATCTAGCGTGTTCTGGGCTTTTTCCTTGGCGGTGAAGTCTTCGTCCTTGCCGCTTACGTTGGCATTCCACCATGCCTTGTTATTTGCAATTTCAATCGGCCGAATGCGGTTTTCGTGATCAAGAATGATGTCGGCGGCGGTCATGTTCTGGGCGATCCCGGATCTGGATTGATTCAGCACTTGGCAAGTCAAGGCTGTGTTGATCGAACCCTTGACAAATTCCCGGCGGCTGGGATTTTTCATATTGCTCGTTCCTGATCACTCAAAAGCTGTGAATATACAGGGTCAGGGGAGGATGGCCTGCGCATTTTCCAGCACAGAAACCATGGATTTATTATGTACAATGGTACACATAAAAATCAATCATTTTTCAAAGTTCTTATTGATTAGCAATTGTTGGAATTTTCAAAAGCGTCGTCGTTCTGGTCGGTAGCCGTCAAAGATCCCATTATTTAAGATCATATCTGACAATGTCTTACAATCTTATAACCGAGAGAAGCTCATTATGTTTCTTGTCATAAGGGTCGAGACTATTGCCAATGAGCCCATCAATAACGCTAAAATAATTATCATCAATGTCTTAAAATGTGATCGAAACCCAGATTCGTAAGTCTTGCCTCAGGTTTTCGGAAACTCTGAAGCCCCATTCCTCTCGGGAGTTTA
>JBILGL010000492.1:0-3777 GCA_044351075.1 Isosphaeraceae bacterium
AGCTGTTCGCCGATTCAGCCCTCGCGAAGTGCTTTCATTGCTCGATTTTCCGCAGGAGTATTCATTGCCGGCTGAATTTCCGCCATCCAAACTCTGGCCGATGGTTGGCAATAGCCTTGCGCTTGGTGCAACAAGGCGCGTTTTGTCGCGTCTGCCAGTCTGGTAAAATGCAATTCACTGGTATTTAATGCGATAGCTTCACTGCAAGCCTGATCGCCGAAAAAAGGCTTGATGGGCTGGCCAGCCCCTTCCATGCAATGTCATAGGCAGTGCCATGATCGACACTCGTTCGAATAATTGGCAGCCCCAGCGTTGTATTGACTGCACTGTCAAATGCCAGAGCTTTCACTGGAATATGCCCCTGATCATGATACATGCAGATCACAGCGTCCGATGAATGTCGTCTTGCTGGAATAAAGGCGGTGTCTGGCGGCAGCGGGCCTTCAACCTGAATGCCTCGTGCACGGGCTGCTTCAATTGCAGGCATAATCAGCTTTTGTTCCTCTCGATTGCCAAAAAGTCCCTCCTCACCGGCATGCGGGTTCAGGCCACAAATCAGTAGTCTTGGTTCGTGCCCCCTGATTTTTCGAAGTGCGGCGGCTGTCAGTTCGATCACATCCAGAATTCGCTCAGGGCTGAGAAGTTGAGGCACATCAGCATAACCCACATGCACTGTAACGAATGAACAGGTGATTATATCCGAATACTGCATCATGCAGGATCGTTTGGCGTCTGTCAGTGAAGCAAAAATTTCTGTGTGGCCCGGAAATTGAATTCCGGCTGTATGAAGTGCCAGTTTATTGATTGGTCCGGTCGTCACAGCCTTGATTCTGCTGGCTTTCGCGGCCTGAATTGCGGCAATAATATAATTGTAACTGGCCTGGCCCGTTGCTGCACTGAGTTGCCCTGGAATGTAATCACAAGATTTAATTGAATTCAGAGAAACGATCAGTGGGCCCAGGTCAGAAAAATCTCCTGCGTGCCAGGCATCCAGCGAGATTGTATTTACATTGAATGGCAATTGCAGCTTTTGCGAACAATCCTGCAGAACATTTTCATCGCCAATTACAATCAATTGACAAAGATCACGTAGGGATTCGTCGGCCAATGCCCTCAATGCAATCTCTGGACCAACGCCGGCGGGGTCGCCCATGGTCAGTGCCACAGCCGGACGCTTATTCATATAAGTAACCTTTTACTCGATTGAGACCGGAACATCGGCTGCCGGGTCAATCACTCGAAGTGCCTTTCGCCCTTCAAGCACATCAAGCATCAGGTTGCCGCAAACATCTGCCCGCCATGCCTGCAAAAGCTGGGGGAGGTCGTCGGCCGGTTTGCCCTCCAGCGACCATCGAACAAGATCCTTAATATCGCTGATCGAGCCCACAAGCCCTTGTGCCACCTGGGCCTGCACGCAGGCATAGGCCATTGCGGCCGTCATAATTCCGACCAGCATACTACCGCCGGCCAGATCGTCCACTCGCCGAGGCAGCCGGGGCAGCTCATTATCAGGCACTTTCATGGCCTGCTGCACAATATTCAGTATCTCGGGGGCAGCCTTTAAGTGGCTGGATTTATTGAAATCTCGCAGATTTTCCAGGTCGGCACGCGATTTTGGCTGCCGTTTTGCGATGCTCACCAGCAGGTCGTCTCGCATCGACTGCCGCACTGGCCGATTCGTTCGAATTGCAATATCAAGTCGCCAGCCAAAAAGCCGCCGCGCAATCTCCTGGCTGCGACGATTCAGCGTATGAACGCCAGAAATTCTCATCCACCGGTCCGGGTGATCTCGCTTGACAATCTCTGCAAGGAGAACGCGGCTCTCCTCTTCATTCCATTCCAATCGGCCATTATCATGCAATTTTTGTCGAAGTATTTCGGCAATTGGAAGCAAATGACGCACGTCATCAAGGGCGTATTGAATCTGACCAGGCGTGAGCGGCCTTTTACGCCAGTCTGTGCGAGTCTCGCTGGAATTCACCGTCTTGCCGATGTAGCGCTGAACCAGCGAAGTGAGTGAGCTTGGATAAGCGGCCGTTACCAGACCGGCGGCAATCTGGATGTCAAAAACTCGCTGGGGCAACTGGCCGGTTTGAAGGTAGCAAATTCGCAGATCTTCCGAACCGGCATGCACAACAACATCGAGCGATTCATCAAGCACAGCGTTCCAGAAAACCGCAAGCCGGGGAATCACGCGTGGGTCAACCACCGCAAGTTCTTTTGGTGTCGCGACTTGAATTAGGCAGAGCTCAGGCTCATACGTGTCTTCCGGAATAAATTCCGTGTCGAAGGCGAAGCTGCCAGACTCATAAATTCTGGCCACCAAGGCATCCAGATCCTGCTGTGTATTGATTAGTTCAGTCGGCATCGGCAGCCCTGCTTGCACGGTCAGACCCTTGATTTGTCTCATTACTATAATCAAATACTTCACATGAATAAAGCGTTTTTATTTGGCAGTCAGCCAATTCCCGGAATCTCCCAGCTGATACAATTAATTTAATGTAATTCTGGATACGCCACAATTGTATTTAATCATGGCGTTATCAATTCCAAAACCAATCGGGACTATTTATGGTTGCTTGATTGGTTCAGAACCTGGCAATTGTTCGCCACGGGCTTTAGCTCGATCAGCCGCTCGTTTGGCTTTCTGTTCAAGCAATTCATTGAGTGTCTGGCGGAATTGGCGGTCGCGTTCCACCCGCGATTCCACAGGCTCTTCAACAATCCCTGCCGTAGTCGGAGTTTTTCGACCTTCAAATGCAATCAGGCAGATCAGGCCCAACAGTAAAGAAAAAATATTAAGCCTGACAGATAGCTTATGCAATTGATTGAACCGAGATGCTTCTGACTCGCCGGCATCGCGTGCTCGATTAATCGCAGGCGTCAGACTATTGCCACAATAAAATGCAATCAGAATGTTACCGATCAAAATGCCTTGAAAAACCAAATTATAATAATTTCTCAATTCAGGCACCACCAGCGGTCTGGTGGTGAAACTGGCCAGTGCGACAACCGAAAAAAGTGCCATCCAGGCATAATATCGAGGGAAAAGGGTCCGTACAAACTTGGCCGCCGATTGGGCATCAAGCACCTGAAAAATTACTGGTGCCACGCCAAATGAAAAATAGAGAATCGCGCCCAGCCAGCCAATTAATGACAACGCATAAAGCACATCAAAAAGCCAGAGCAGGTCAAGTGCCGTCACACCATTTCCCTTATAACTTGGTCGCGGAAAATCTCATCTTGAATATATCATGATCAACTCTTCAGCGTCATCCTTGGCGGCATCACACCGGCCCCAAGCCCGCCATCGATACCCCAGATCTGACCCGTCACAAAACCAGAATCAGCACCAGCCAGAAAGGCGATCAACCGTGCCACTTCCTCAGGCCGACCCACCCGGCCCAGCGGATGCATCTGTTCGCTGATGGCCCGGGCCTGTTCGCTTGAAAGCAGGGGGGCCGCCATCGGCGTATCCGTCAGCCCCGGTGCAACAGCGTTAAATCGAATTCCGCTGCGGGCATGGCTGATCGCCGCGCTTCGCACAAGACCTTCGATACCCGCTTTAGCTGCAGCGATCAGTTCGTGATTATTCAGCCCCTGGCTGGCGGCGACACTCGAAACCAGCACCACTGACCCTGATTGCTGCGAACGCATGGCCGGAAGCACTGATTTTACGGCCAGAAAAGCCGAACGAAGATTAATATTCAGAACATCATCCAAATCGTTGATAGTCGCTGATTGCAATGGCTTGAGCTTGATTGAACCAACACAATG
>JBILGL010000493.1:0-3766 GCA_044351075.1 Isosphaeraceae bacterium
GACTTCTTTTGATTATGGTAGCCTGAGGGCAAGAGCTGACGTCAGGCTTTCGTCTTTAAAGCTGAATCGGGTGATCGATTATCCTGCCGACGACATGACGATCACAGTCGAAGCGGGCTTACGATTATCGGAACTACAAAAAATTCTGGCAGCGCAAAATCAATATCTGCCAGTTGATCCGCCACAGGGAATTGAAGCGACAGTGGGTGGCGTGATCGCCACTGGCTGGACTGGCCCACGACGGCATCAGGCCATGCGGCC
The DNA here is from genome assembly GCA_044351075.1 of Isosphaeraceae bacterium. Classification (GTDB taxonomy): domain Bacteria; phylum Planctomycetota; class Planctomycetia; order Isosphaerales; family Isosphaeraceae; genus QWQI01. The sequence goes on from JBILGL010000493.1 coordinate 262, forward strand.
GCGCGATCAACTCATTGGCGTGGCTTTTGTCACCGGCACTGGAACAGTTGCCAGAGGTGGCGGCCGCGTGGTGAAAAATGTGGCCGGCTACGATTTTCCCAAGTTGCTTACTGGCTCATCTGGCAGCCTGGGAATGATTACAGAATTGACTTTCAAGGTTCGCCCGAGACCCGAAAGCACCGCTGTTGCATTCATTCAGGTTCATACTGCGCAAGAACTTGATGACTATTTAACCCGGCTCAACACGTCCATGACCCGTCCTACAGCGATTGAGGTGCTCTGCCGGAAAGCTGCACAAGGGCTTACTCAGAAGCTTGGTATGGCACTGTCAAATTATACGGTTGCCCTCTTTTTTGATGAGTCGGCCAAGGCTGTGAACTGGCAGCTTGACCAACTGAAAAAAGAAGCGCCCGCTGGGTCAGAAATCAACATCTTGAAGGATGAACCTGCGAAAATTGAGCAAGACGAATTGACCGAGAGACTTGCCGGGGCTGGATCAAAACTGGTGGCAAGGGCGGTTGTCGCTCCATCGCGGCTGGTTCAACTGATTGAAAAAGCGGCTGGGCCCTGGAGTATTCAAGCCCATGCCGGGCAGGGCATTGCGACACTGATACCCGCCCATGGAGTGGATGAAATCGAGGCGTTGGAATCTGTCAGCCAACTGCGAAAAGTGGTGGGCTCGATTGGTGGCACTGTGACCATGGCCGTCTGCCCTAATGAGTGGAAACCAGCGATTGACGTCTGGGGCCCACGGCGGCCAGATTGGGATCTGATGATCGGCGTGAAACGGGCGCTTGACCCTCAATCGCTCTTTAATCCTGGTGTATTGCCGGGAAGTCACTGATTTTTTCCAGTCTCAAAAGCAATCTGAACCTGAGAGTAGCCGGGTAGAGTCATAAAAATGGCGATCGCTGATCACGAACATACAGCCCATGAAGAACTTACGGTAAGCAGCCGTGCCGGCATTGACCTCAAATGGCTGGCAGACCGCGTGGAGTATGGGCTTTATCAGGATTGTGTGCATTGTGGCTTATGTACTGCCAGCTGCCCGACTTATGTGATGACTGGCGATGAAAACGACAGCCCTCGCGGCCGCATCTATCTCATGCGTGCTGTGGTTGACGGCCGGGCGAGTGCCAGCGAGAAAGTGCGTGAGCATCTGGGCTTATGTCTTGATTGCCGCGCCTGCGAAACTGCCTGCCCGTCGGGCGTTCAATATGGCAAGCTGATCGAGCCATTTAAGGTGGCACTTGAGATTTCTGCTCCGGCCGAGGCGAGGCCGCCGCTGCTTCTGAAGATCATGCTGCGTCATCTTTTCCCTTATGCCGACCGGCTCAGGCTGGCTCTTTTACCTGCCCGCATCGCAAATAAAGTTGGCCTGATTCGGCTGATGCGAGGCACGGGTCTGATCAAAATTTTACCGAAAACACTTCAGCGAATGGCTGATATGCTACCGGCCGACATGCCCCTGATTCCTCCGGCATCACTTCCTGAATCACTGCCGGCCGTGGGTGCTCGACGCGCACGGGTGGCCCTCTTTACCGGCTGCGTGACAGATGCCATGACACCTGAGACAAATCTTTCTACAGCAAGGGTTTTGCAACACAACGGATGCGACGTGGAAGTGGTCGGCGGGCAGGTCTGTTGTGGAGCGGTGAGTTATCACTCTGGCGATGAGGAGGGTGCTAAAGGTTTCATCAGGCAGAATTTACAGGCATTTAACACGGATAACTACGATGCCATCATCATCAATGCTGCCGGCTGTGGGGCGATGCTGAAAGACTACGGCCATTTGATGCACCACGACCCGGAAGCCAAAGCGGCAGATCAGTTTACAGCGAAAGTGAAAGACATTTCCGAGTTTCTTTACAGCCTGGGAGCCGTGAAACCAGCCGGGCGCATTGAGGCAGAAGTGACTTACCACGATGCCTGCCACCTCTGCCATGGCCAGCAGGTGCGTCATCAGCCACGGGCACTTCTGCAAATGATTGATGGCTTGAAGCTGAAGCCACTTGAAGAGACCGAAATCTGCTGTGGTGCGGCCGGCACCTACAATTTAACCGAGCCTGAAATGAGTCATCGACTGGGCCAGCGTAAGGCAGGATATATTGAAGCGACTGGCGCGTCGATGGTGGCCACCGGCAATGTTGGCTGTCAGCTTCAGATCCAGAAGCATCTGGCGGATCGTGGGCAACCGATGAAGGTGGTTCATCCCGTGGAATTGCTTGATCAGGCGTATGGCCCGATTCCCCAATAAACTGAGAGATATTTTTCAGGATTCACCACCTGGCAAGGCAGCGACGGAACGACAATGGGCAATCCTTACCGAGACGTTTTTTACCAGCATCAGGCGAACTGGCACGGCTACGAGAATGCCGAAGATGTGGCGAGCCGCCATGAGAAGCGTGCCAGATATTATCGATGGTATTTGAGAGGCTGGCTGCCCGACTACACGACGGGCGAGATTCTGGACATTGGTTGCGGCAGTGGCCAGCTCCTCTATTTTCTTCGCCAGCAAGGCTTTGAGCATCTCAAAGGGATCGACCTCGACCAGAAACAGATTGCACTTGCCCGCCAACTGGGGTTCGAAGTGCAAGCTTCGCCCGCGCTTGATTACCTGATTCAATCGCATGAAGGCCTCGACATGATTCTGATGCTCGATATTGTCGAGCATTTCACACGAGAAGAGCTATTTCCATTGCTCAGAGAGGTTTACAGAAAACTCAGGGCAGGGGGGCGGCTGATCGTTTCGGTGCCGAATGCTGAAAGCCCCACTGGCCCAGCCTGTATTTATGGGGACATCACCCATGAAACGTCGTTTACTTCGTTATCGTTAGCCGAACTGCTTTATTGCCATGGCTTCGAGCTGAAAGAAATCCGCGATCCATGGCCTGCCGCAATTGACTGGAAACGTGGAATCTATCGTTCCATCGTAATGGCATGCAGGAAGTTAGCAGGAATAAAATATCGTTTACTCGGGCTTGATCCGCCGAAATACTGGAGCAACGTGATCTGGGCAGTGGCCGTAAAGCCGGCGATGCGTGAAGAGTCTGTGACTAATACACCAAGCCCTCTGCCCATGCTTAACCCGGATACCGGTACTCGGTGAAAACGAAAAAGGCGTGCTAACGCACGCCTGAGCAATTGACTGGTTGAGAGAAGGGCCGATCATATCATTAAAAAGATCGGCAGCCCACAGATGGCCAGATAGCCACCCATGTAGAGTGCTTCTTTCAATTCCAGCCTGAAGAGAAGCATCAGAGAGATGAGGGTAAGACCCGTCATTGGCACAAAGCCGGCGACCGGATCAAAGTAGAGGAAAAACGAACCCCAGGCCAGCATGGCCGTGGCCAGAAGCTTAACTGGAGCCCATAGATCAAAGGACTCGACAAGGCGTAATTTCTGGCCTACCCAGAGACCACCGGCGGCGATCATGGTGGCGAGAGATACGAACCCAAATCGATAAAGGGCCTTCCAAACCAGGATTTGATTCAAGTTCAGCGTG
>JBILGL010000689.1:0-3766 GCA_044351075.1 Isosphaeraceae bacterium
TCGGCCGGGCAGCGGCATCGAACTGGCTCATGGGGTCCAGGCCGAGGATCAGTTCCATGGTGCGAAGCATGGAGCTGGTGGTGTACATTGTTGAATCAAGGTGCTTGCGTTTGGTGTAAGGGCTTACGACCAAAGCGGTTGTGCGGTGGGCGTCAACATGGTCGGAACCATTCTGGGCATCATCTTCCACCACGAAAATCGCCAGATTTTTCCAGAATTTGGACTTTGAGAGACCTTCAACGACTTTGCCGACAGCCAGGTCGTTGTCGGCCACCATGGCGGTTGGGGTTGGTGCGCCGGGACGGGTGCCTGAGGTGTGGTCGTTGCCGAGTCGAAGGACGATCAGCCGTGGCATTTCGCCTTTGGTTTCGAATTCGGCCAGCTCTTCAAGGAATCGGTCGGCTCGCTTAACATCAGGATATGAAAGATCATAGCTCCGATATTTCGGGTCGAAATGGCCTTTCAGGGCCGGGTATTTGGTGGTGGCGGGGTCGGCCGGGGTTGGGCCGTTATCGACAAATTCGCCATAGCTTCGATAGCTCACACCCTTGGCTGCGGCTCTGTCCCAAAGATAACCACCAGCGGGAGTTGCGATCGGGAACTTGGCTTCAGCGGGGTAAGGGATGCGGCGATCACCGCGATAAGAGATTGGCCAGAGCCGTTCGACGAAATCGGTTGCATAGGCACCCATCGTCCATTCGTGGCCGTCGGCTGAGACTTCGCTTTCGACATAGAAATTATCCAGAAGCACAAACTCTTCAACGAGTGCGTGGAGGTTGGGCGTGACTTTTTCGGGGAAGATGCAGAGCTCAGGGTCGCCATTGCCCTTTTTGATGTCGCCGAAGACCTGGTCGTACGTGCGATTCTCTTTAACGATATAAATACAGTGTGTGATAGGAGATGGGTCGCCTTGTCGGGCTGGGATCGGATTGTTTTCGGCCCGGGCCTGTTCGCCGCCGCGAGCGGCCAATGGGTCCTGGCGATCAACGGGGCTGCAGGCGTAAACGGTTTTGGTCATTGTGGCAAGCTGGGCAGGATTCGGCACGGGAATGGTGGAAAGTGTGCCTTGGAAGAGCTGGCCGATGTAGTCGCGGAGCTTGCCTTCGTAGCTATCAACTGCGGCCAGCGGGTTGGGGCCTTCCCGGTTGGGCTTGCTGGTGCCGCCTTTGCCATTGGTGACAAACAAGGTCTTGCCATCGCGAGAGATACGCACGTTGGTCGGGTACCAGCCGACGGGAATAAACCCGAGCGATTGGCTTTGGCCGGGCTTCGTGACGTTGATAACGGCGACGTCGTTCGTGTTGGCGTTGGTGACGAAGAGGAGCGATTCATCTGGCGAGAGGGCCAGCGAGTTGGGCGTTGAGCCGGGAGGAGACTTGGGTGAAATCGCTGTGCCGATTGTCTCAAGTGCTTTGCCGGTTGTGGTTTCAATCACGCTGACGGTATTTCGATTGGCATTGGCCACAAAGAGCCGCTTGCCATCTTTGGTCAGGAGCATCTCGTTGGGGTGTTCCTGCGTATCGTAAGTGCCAGTACGGCTGAAGGTTGCAGTGTCGATAGCCACGACTTTAGCGGCCCCCCAGAGCGATACATAAAGCTTTTGGCCGGTGGGGTCGAGCAAGAGGCCGTAGGGGTAGTCGTCTTCCGTGAGTTTCAGCTCACCGATGAATTTGCCGGTGTTGAGGTCAAATCGACCGATGCTGTCGCCAAAGACGTGGCTGGTGTAAAGCGTATTTCCATCAGGAGATATGGCAAGGCCGCCAATGGCTCTCAGCTTCTTTCTGGCTTCGCCGAAGCCGGGGGCTGGTTCGGCCAGAAACTCGGCTCGGTCCGGGAATTCGATTTTCTGATGATTGTTTAGCAGGCCCTTGGAATAATCAAAAACGTGAATCAGATCATCAAAGCCGCCGCTGACATAAAGCTTTGTGCCATCGGGGTTAAAGGTGATTCCCGAAAAGGTGTATGGAATCACCACTCTGCCGAGGATGGCTTTTGTTTTCTGATCGACGGTGATGACTTCCTGATCGCCATAACCGGCGTGAAGGATAGCCAGAACAGGTTCGGTGGGGTGTACGACGATCTGGACGGGGAGGTCGCCAAGCTTTAGTTGGCTGCCGGCTGGTTTCAGCGACCAGCCGTTGGGCAGAAGGACGCGGCCATCGCGTTTCAGGCCAGGCCAGGTGGGTGCCAGCGCCGGTGCTTCGGCTTTTTTGGCTTCCTGAGCGGGTAGTTGGAGCGGTTGCGTGAGGGAAAAGAGGGCCAGCAGGCCGATTTTTTGGAAAAATTGTCTATTCATGGTCGCCGGTGGTCGGTGGAGGTCTCATTTGAGGGTTACTTCCAGGATTTTGACAATATAGCAGGATTCAAGAGCTGGAAGAAATGAAGATTTTGAGAACATTCCGCTTCAAACTCAATTCATTGAGAAAACCGGAGTTGACACGAACTTTGGGAATTTTCCCAGTCCACATTACTGAAAACAAGGCTAACCCGAAGCGCTAGCTTTGAAGTTGCGCTTTTTAAGGTATTTGTTTTCTTTGCGGCTCCAGAGGAGCCGTCTATGAATAGTTATGGCCTCCGGCCATTTAAAAATCCTATCGAATCCCAGGACTTCAGCAGATCGACGATAAAAAAGCGCAACTTCAAAGAGCGCAAGCGAGGTATAAGAAATCAGATAGATCGCTCAGAATCATTCCCTCGCTTGCGCTTCGGGTTAGCCTGCTGTCGTAGAATTGCGGCCAAAAAGCAGCAAAGAGAATGAAATATCCGGTTTTCAGAATGAACAGAGTTTTGTGTTCAAAAGAGTCGCCAATCATCAAACGGATAAGTAAAAACCGTTAAAAATGAAAAAATGGCCCGGCAACTCATCGTTATGTAGTTGCCGGGCCATGGCCTTAAAAGGATTTCAGGAAATTCGCTTCGGTTTTGTTGTCGATGCCAGAGGCAATTGCTGTTTGCTTTGCCTGCCGGCCTGTTTTTCGATTGCCCACCAGCCGATCAGGGCGCAGACGACACCCAGCACAATACTGGCTGGTTCCGGCACCTGTGTGATGCTTTGGACCCAGGCAAGCTGTGGCCCGATGGCCTGAAAACCGCCGAGGTTGCCGTATCTGCCGTCGGCAGAGCCGGTGGTTGATGCCATGAACGAATTGACACCGACCAGAATGGTCTGACCATTGTAGAGCATGAATACTCCTCCACCTGAATCACCCGGGGTCAGGATCGACTCGAAGTCGGTCGGGGCCGCAGAGCCCAGCACGTTGTTTGAGTCGAGCCCGCTGTCAAAATCCGCCAGATAAATACTCGAATTGAGTCCAAGAATCGTGCCGTTGTAATCCAGGAAGTTTGTACCCGCTCGTTTTACACCACCTGTGCCGGGGATGAACCCCGATTGTCCGTCGCCGCCGAGCCCAAAACCGACAAACGTGACGTAAGCGTTTGTCAGGTCTGAAGTTTGGATTCGGAATTCCGAAGCAGCCACTGCGCTGACCGGGGAAGTCAGGTGCACGAGAGCCAGGTCGTTGCCCTGACCCGAGTTGCCTGACCATGAGGGTAAGACCTCGGCGTAGTCCGCAGTGTAAAGGTTTCCCTTTAAACTAAACGTGGCTGAGGAAAGGTTGTGACGTCCACCACTGTTTGAAATCACATGGGCCGCCGTGATGACCCACTGGGGCCCGATGAGCGTGCCGGAACCAAGGCCGCCAGAGATTTGCAGCATGCCGACAGAGTCAAAATTTGGCGATTCGGCAAGCTGAGTGGAGAGTGTTTC
>JBILGL010000494.1:0-3762 GCA_044351075.1 Isosphaeraceae bacterium
AAACGCTGTTAAGTGTCTTGATTTCATCGATGGTCACTTTAGCGGCATCCTGGTCATTCCAGAATGTCGATTCGCCCATCCGATCTTCCAGCTCCTTACGGCGTTCGAGTTTATCGCCAAGGTCAAAGAGAGTCGCGGAGATTGACGATCTTGTCGATCAGAGTCCGCGCCTCGCGTTTTAGGTCATCATTCATGGGATTGTCCAACGCAGCAAAGAGAAGAGCCCGCTCGCTGACCGATTTTTCCGGATCGGCATCATTTCGGTTTCGCAGGCAAGTTAATTATTATAAAGTGCAGTGCAATTTTCTCCAGCCCAAAACTCAGGGAATTACGCACAAAACCTCGATGCAATCCGACCAGAAATCTGCAAAAAATGCCGTTTCCACCGGACGACTGGCCCCCTCGCCAACTGGCGGCCTGCATCTTGGCAATGCCCGGACCTTCCTCTTCGCCTGGCTTTTGGCACGCCATTCCGGTGGACGTATGATTTTTCGTATGGAAGATCTTGACGCCACCCGAGCTCGTGATGAAGCCGCTGCTGCCGCAATAGAAGACCTTCGATGGATTGGACTTACGTGGGATGAAGGGCCTGATGTCGGCGGCCCAGCTGGGCCGTATGTTCAATCCCAGCGAAGCGTGCATTATCAAAATGCGTTGGATCTACTTATTGAGAAAGAAGTTGTCTATCCATGCACCTGTACCAGGGCCGATGTGGCAAGGGCGGCATCGGCTCCGCATGCTGGCGAGAACGCCAGTGTCTATCCAGGTACTTGCGCAGCACTTAGTGCAGCTGCTGGTCTCGAATATCAGTCACATGGCCGAAGCTTTTCGTGGCGGTTCCGCACATCCGGGCGTGTGGTTAACTGGTACGATTTTGTTCTGGGTCCACAGCGGCATGAGATGGCAGCGACCGGCGGCGATTTCATCATCGCAAGATCAGGCAGTATTTATAGTTATCAGCTGGCTGTAGTGGTGGATGATGCACTGATGGGCGTTAATCAGGTGGTCCGGGGCAGCGACCTGGTCGAAAGCACACCGAGGCAAATTTTGGTGCAGGAAGCACTTGGGTTCAGTCGGCCGGAATACTGGCACTTGGGTCTGGTGCTGGATAGTTCGCACAAGCGGCTGGCAAAACGTGATCAATCTGTGAAAATTGCGGCTTTCAAAGGGGAGCAAGATAGTGCGGATCGATTGGGGCGAATACTCAAGGCCAGTTTGGGCTGGGACGATTCATTTTGGTCCCAACAGGCCCCTGAGAACTTTTCAGAGGCGATCATGGATTGGAAAAAACATGGTTTAACACTTGATTGTGAATGGGTTTGGAGTCAATAGGCAAGCGGCTTTGTTTAGTTGGGCAGGTGAAGAGATCGAGAATTTTGGTTATTCTTTCACTTAGTAGAAACATTTTCACGTATTCGCCGGTTTGACAATCATGGCCATTGATCAATCGCTGATATGTTCGTCAAAGGAACAGGATCCTTATGGCGAGCTTAAGATTTTCGCAGGCAGCGGCAGCCATCGGCTGGCGACGGCAATTTGCCGGAAGCTGGGGGTGCAGATTGCCGAGAGCGAGACCAAGATTTTCAGCGAGGGCAATATTTTTGTTCGCGTTCTGGAAAACGTACGTGGGCGAGATGTATTCATCGTTCAGGGTACGGATAAGCCAGTCAACGATAATTTGGTAGAGCTTTGTTTCTGGATCGATGCCCTCAAGCGTGCCTCAGCCAGCCAGGTCACAGCCGTTATTCCCTATTTCAGTTATGCCAAGGGTGATAAAAAAGACGAGCCCCGGGTTTCCATTCGTGCCCGTGTTGTTGCTGACATGCTCGAAGCTGCCGGTGCCGACCGTGTGCTGACAATGGACCTTCACAGCCCACAAATTCAAGGCTTTTTCAAAGTCCCGGTCGATCATCTTTACGCTATGCCAGTGCTGGTGGATGAATTCAAGAGACGAAACATACCCGACTTAATTGTCGCCTCTCCTGATGTCGGATTCGGCAAACAGGCCTATCGCTATGCCGAAATGCTTCGTTGCCCCGTTGTCATTGGTAATAAAATGCGGGTAGATCATTCGGAAAATGCAGAAGTGCTTGACATTATCGGGCAGGTTGACGGAAAAAACGTTTTGATTGTAGATGACTTTACTATCTCGGGCGGTACGCTTGTCGAAATGGCCAGGGCCTGTAAGGAACGTGGTGCTAACGACGTTTACGCCTGTGTCTCTCATGCAGTTTTCGCTGCTAATGCGGCCACCAAAATCGGTGCAAGCCCGATCAAAGAGATCGTAGTTACGGATACGATTTATCACCCAGCCGATTACCTACCGCCCAATGCGACGATTATCAGTGTTGCAGCACTCTTTGCTCAGGCAATTTTGTCAATCCACCGCCGCGAGTCGGTCAGCCGCCTCTTTGAGCCTGAAGAGAATCTCTTTTCGGGAATGTAATCAATTGCAATTTGGATGAAATGCAATGCGTAGGTATCATTCACTAACAAAAATTTCCTCGAACTTACGTGTCGTTTCTGCACTTATTTTGATTCAGGTTATCGCCATTGTTTCAATGATTCCAGCGAAAGCGGCGGATCTTACTCTGGCCGAGAAACTGGGCTACAAGGCCACCGACAAAATACTGATCGTCAATGGTGATGACTGTGGTATGTGTCATAGTGCAAATCTGGCAACGATTGATTCCATGGAAAATGGCCTGATGCGTTCGGCGACGATCATGGTGCCATGCCCATGGTTTCCGGAAATTGCCGACTATGCCAAAAATCATCCGGATAAAGACTTTGGCATTCATCTTACACACACCAGCGAATGGCGGTTTTATCGCTGGGGGCCTGTAGCTCCAAAAAGTGAAGTGCCGGGGCTTCTTGACAAAAATGGTTATCTCTGGGGCGATGAAGAGGCTGTTTATAAGGCGTCGAACCCGAAAGAGGCTCTGATTGAAGCCCGGGCACAGATCAAAAAAGCACTCGCTGTCGGGGTGGATGTAACACACATTGATTCGCACATGGGAACGCTTCAGTTGAACCCAGCATATCTGGACGTCTATCTTCAGCTTGCAGTTGAATTTAACGTGCCGGTGCGAATGGCCGGTGCGGAAACGCTGCATCGATTTGGCCAGCAGGGTCTTCGCGAGAAATTTGCAGCGAAAGGAATTGTATTTCCTGATTATTTCATTTACGAAGAATTGCCCTTAGCGAAAACGATGGGTGTAAAACCTTTCTGGACTCAGATCATAAAGGGCCTGAAGCCGGGCGTTACCGAGCTTTACATTCATGCCTCGCTGGCAACGGATGAGTCAAAAGCCGTGTCGGGAAGCTGGAAAACTCGATTTGAAGAATATCAGGCATTTACAACTGACCCTGACATTAAAAAATTAGTCAAGGACGAAGGCATAATCCTGATTGGATTTAAACCCTTGCGTGACCTTCAGCGCCGTCAGAAAGCAGCTGAACAGGCAAAGTAATTGTATTGATTCATAAAATTACCAGTCGATCGATGGCTTACCACTGAATTTTGGAAATGGGCCCATGATCTGATCGCCCGATTTTTCAAACGCCTGACGAGCAACTCTTGCCTTGGCTCTAGCCTGACTTACGCGTTCGCTGAGTTCGATTTTCATTGTTTTTTCAGAAGACTCAAATGAATCTGATTCTTTATATTTCGAATTAGTTTGAGCTTTATTTTGATTTGAATGTTCCGCTAATGATACTTTCTGCCGAACGAATATTATATTTTTTTCAATTTCATATCGC
>JBILGL010000495.1:0-3758 GCA_044351075.1 Isosphaeraceae bacterium
GTCGATCGAGACCGACTGGCGCAAGCTCATTGATCGCAGCGACATCGACGCCATTGACATCTGCACGCCTAACAACACCCATGCCGAGATTGCCATTGCCGCTGCCAAGGCCGGCAAGATGATTCTCTGCGAAAAGCCGCTTTCCATGAACACGGCTGAAGGGCACCTGATGGTTGATGCCGTTGAGAAAGCCGGCGTGGCCAATACCGTCTGGTATAACTATCGCCGCGTGCCGGCTGTGACGATGGCCAAGAAGCTGATTGAAGAAGGCCGACTGGGCCGGATTTTCCACTACCGGGCCAACTTTTTGCAGGACTGGACCATCTCGGCCGATCTGCCGCAGGGTGGCACAGCTCTCTGGCGGCTGGATGTGGCCGCAGCCGGTTCGGGTGTGACGGGCGACCTGCTGGCCCACTGCATTGATACGGCAATCTGGCTGAACGGCTCGATCAGCGACGTGACGGCGATGACCGAGACATTCGTCAAGGAACGCAAGCACAACCTGACGGGTAAGGTGGAAAAGGTCGGCATTGACGATGCCTGTGCCTTCCTCTGCCACTTCGCCAATGGCTCGCTTGGTCTCTTTGAATCAACTCGTTATGCCCGTGGCCATAAGGCTTTATATACGCTTGAAATCAATGGCGAGAAGGCGTCGATCCGCTGGGATCTGCACGACCTGCACCGGCTTGAGTATTTTGATCATCGCGATGAAGGCCAGCTTCGTGGCTGGAAGAGCATTCATGTGACCGATGGCGACCACCCCTATATGGGCAAGTGGTGGGTGCCGGGTCTGCAAATTGGTTATGAGCATACCTTTGTGCATCAGGTGGCTGATTTTCTGGCGAATCTGGAGCAGGGCAAGTCAACCAGCCCGACCTTCCGCGAAGCGCTCGAGACTCAGGCTGTGTGCGATGCCGTGCTGGCCTCAGCCAAGGCGAGAAGCTGGGAAGATGTGAAGGTTTAAATGAGTCAGGGCTTGGGCGGGCGGTTTGTGAAGACCGCCCTGCCATCCTGAAATGCCAACTTAACCGGAGCAAGCCATGACCGAAATCACGTTTTATCGACAGAAACGACGGGATGGCTCGATTCGGTCTGGGCTTCATTGCAGTGGGCCATTTGATCTGGAGAGTTTCGAGCCGGGGCCGGCGGATCTTGCAGACGATCCTTATGCTCCGGTGCTGGATTGGATCATCGACCTTCAGCTGGACGTGCCGGAAGAGCCGATTGATGCCGAAAGTGGTCGGAGAATTTTATTGGCGTGTTCTGAGCCAATTTCATCTCAGCTAAATCAAAAAATAGCTGATCTTGGAGTTGGATTTGACACCAGCCTGCCCGTAACTCTCACAGATTTTGATCAATTGCCAGTTGGCTATCAATGCCGCCTGAATTGTTCGATTTCAAATCGATTTAAGGGGGCTGCATTTATTGCGATTCTTCGCGACTTTGCATCGAGCTGGCCTGAATATTGCCAAAAGCTTCAGGTGATGGTTCATCAATGAGACCCTATAACCGCCGAGTTTTTGACACCAATTACTTGATTAGTCATTGGCGAATCAGTCGGCGAGATCGGCACATCAGCCAGATTTCGCTGGAGGAAGTGAAAAACTGGGCGAGAGATTTGATTCGTCGGGTCAATTCAAATGCAATTGTGACACCTGTCAGGCTTGAATTTCTGGCGGGAACACGAGATGACCATGAATTGGCCCTTGCCGAAGCCTATCTAAAGCACTTTGAATTGGTGGATGAAGGAATTATTACTGGTCAGGACTGGTCGGGCACCCTGAAACGAATCTCGCGAATTCCTCGTGATGGCAGGCCACGACATGTCATTGATTGCCTGATTCTATCCATCTGTGACAGGCTTCACTATGAAATTCTGACCTCGGAGAGTCGGTTTGGATTCTGATTCGAGTGAATTGGAATGCTTGATATTTTTGCAACTCAACCCAACGGAGCCATCGATAAACCATGCTTAAAACCGGAATGAACCTGCTGCTGTGGGCCGATATTGTGACGGAAGCCCACATTCCCGTGATCAGGGAATTGAAATCGATTGGATTTGATTCCGTTGAAATTCCACTTTTCGACGTTGAAAACCCCAAGAAATATGCCTGGCTTGGCAAATTACTGAAGGACGAAGGCCTGGGAGCCACTGCCGTGACAGTTGTCGGGCCGGATACGAACCCGATTGCTCCGGAAGCCTCTATCCGTCAGGCAGCGGTCGATCATCTCAAGAAAGTGCTTGACTGTGGTGCTGAATTCGGCTGCGAAACGCTTGTCGGCCCGTATCATTCGGCCATCGGTGTTTTCTCTGGTGCATTCCCCACGGAAACCGAATTTCATCATGGTGTGGAAACCATGAAGAAAGTGGCGGAAGAGGCTGCAGCACGCAAGATTCAGCTTGGCGTGGAATATCTCAATCGATTTGAAATCTATTTCCTCACCACGGCTGCTCAGGCTGCCCGATTTGTGAAGGCTGTTGATCATCCATCCTGCAAGATGATGTTTGACACATTCCATGCCAATATCGAGGAAAAGTCGCAGGCTGGGGCATTCAATAGTTGTAAGGATCATGTCTGCCACATTCATATTTCGGAAAATGACCGTGGTATTCCCGGCACTGGCCAGGTGCACTGGGCGGAGTTCTGGGCAGCGCTGAAGGCCTCGGATTATAGCGGATACCTGACGATCGAAGCTTTTGGTTCGGCTTTGCCGAACATCGCTGCTGCGACAAAGATCTGGCGAGACATTTTCCCCGACTCAATGGCCCTCGCCCGCGAAGGTCTGGCATTCATTAAGAAGAATGCAGGGATTTGATTTATCTCTTGTAGATTTCAAATAATAAACAGGTGCGAAATTAAATCGTTTGGTTTAATTTCGCACTTTGTTTATACTCCGGCGCGTTTATGTCCTTTAGCAATCTACCAACAAACCGAATACCAACTCATCCAGGCGAGATGTTATTGGAGGAATATCTCAAACCGATGGGACTTACTCAGCGACAACTTGCTGATGCCATTCATGTGCCCTATCAGCGGATTAATGAAATCGTGAATGGACGTCGAGGTATGACAGCGGCTACGGCACTCAGGCTTGCCAAATTTTTCGGCATGTCTGTTGAATTCTGGATGAATCTACAACTCCGCTGGGATCTTTACACTGCACAAAAATCAGAGTCAAAAGCCCTTGATTTAATTTCTCCTTTCAAGCAAACAAATCCTATGATTTAAAACATTAAAAAAAGAGACCGTCCGGAACTCTATCCAAACGGTCTCTTTGCAGTTCAGCTTCAATCACATTCAGCCGGCTTTTTTGGCCGCAGCCTTTTTCTTGGCTGTTCCCTTCTTTGCGGCAGCCTTTTTTGTGGCGGTTTCGCTGGGTGCACTTGCCGGTGCCTGTTCCGCCAGCCAGACTTTGTAATCGGCCTGAAGCGAGGCGACGACTTCTGGCTTTTCGGCCGCCATATTCTTCTTTTCGCCCAGATCGTCGGCCAGGTTGTAGAGCTCTGGCATCATGCTGCCGCCGCGGGCCACCAGCAGCTTCCAGTCGCCTTTGCGAATGGCCCATTGCTGGCCAAATTTCCAGTAGAGTGTCTCGTGCGGCTTGCCGGCGTTTTCACCGGAGAGATAGGGCAGCAGATTCACGCCATCAAGCGGCTTGGCCGGTTTGATCCTGGCATTGGTGGCGGCCAGAATGGTCGGCAGAATGTCGAGCTGGATGATCGGATGGTTGTAATCCTTCCCAGCCGGAATTTTGCC
>JBILGL010000496.1:0-3749 GCA_044351075.1 Isosphaeraceae bacterium
GAAAGGCCGACGTTCGCCACGATCGCCCGATCCGCCTTCCGCTCGATCACGAAATGAAGGGCGTGGGGGGCGATCACCAGAGCCTTCTTCCGAACGGCTGCGGTAAGGCCGACGTTCGCCACGATCGCCCGATCCGCCTTCCGCTCGATCTCGGAAGGAAGGGCGTCGAGGGCGATCGCCACTATCCTGTCGTGATTCTCCGCCTGAGAATCGACGTTCGCCGGAGCGGCCACGCGGGCCTGAGCCCGATGCATCGCGACCGGCAGGGCCACGGCTGGATGGGCCGCGGCGATCACTGTTTCGTTGGGGGCCATCACCCGGACGACGATTCCCTGAATCCGGGCGATTGCTTCTTGGACGAGCCATTGTTGCTCACTTTATCTTTCTATCTGGCCTTCTCAGGCAGTTTATTCCGGCGATTCTTCTGATTCTTCCGCCACCCGGCTGCGGCCCTGCGACCGTTGGCGTTTTCGCGGCTTTTCATCGCTGTCTGACGACTGATTCCTCACCACGGCCGGCATTTCATGAGCCAGGCAGTGCAGTGTGCCAAGGCCCCAGACGAGATCAAGAGCATGAATACCAATGACATCTCGGCCGGGGAAAAGCCCGCTCAATATCTCAAGTGCCACTCTGTCGGCAGGGTCGTTAAATGTCGGCACCAATATCACTTTATTGGCAATGTAGAAATTGGCATAACTTGCCGGCAGCCGCTGGCCTTCAAAAACAACCGGCCGCGGCATGGGCAGCTCAACAATTTTCAGTGGCATACCACTGATTTTCACAGATTTAAGCCGTTTCAGATTGTCCTGAAGTGCTTCATAGTTTTCATCCTGCCGGTTTCGTTCGACAACAGTCACCACGGTGTCCGCCGCCACGAATCTCGCCAGATCATCCACATGGCCGTGAGTGTCGTCGCCAACAATTCCACGTCCAAGCCAGATCGTCTGACTGATGCCAAGTGTCTCGGCAAAAAGGGCATTGTAGTCGTCTTTAGAGAGCCCGGGGTTGCGACACTGTTCTTCGGAAAGCAGGCATTCTTCGGTTGTCAGAAGCACCCCCTGACCGTTGCAGTCAATCGCGCCACCTTCGAGCACAATGCGCCGGGCATCTTCTTCGACGATCGCCACCGGCTTGATTCGGTCGATATCGTAAGCTTCTGCCACTCGCCTTGGCAGGCGGGCGTCGTTTATGTGGTTGTCATACTTGGCCCAGGCATTGAATTTCCAGCAAATTGCGCCCCGATCTCCAATCAGGCCAAGTTCCAGCGGATCAGGCTCCCCACTTTTCACAACGAATGTCGGCAGACTGTCGCGCAGCCAGCCTCGATCCGTCGGCCAGACATGAAATGTGATCTGGTACGGATCGGCTCCGGCACGCACCAGCATCTCAGCCGCGGCCGCAAGTTTCTTCTTGTTTGGAACAATCAGATTCACACGTTCAGAATACGACAGATGACGCACAATCTCGGCAAAAACCCACGGAATCGGGCCGAATTTGCCGGGCCAGTCTTCTTTCTGGTGCGGCCATGCGATCCAAGTTGATTCATGTGGCTCCCACTCAGCCGGTAGTCGATAACCAAGCTGTGATGGGGTGATATCTTCAATGGTTTCTTCTATTTCGCTTGTTTTTCGTCTTGGCCGGCCCATGCTTATTTTTCTCTCTGATTTTTTGCCATTTCAAAAGTTTCAGGAACCATAACGTTGCGTGATGGGCCCATAGAGATCGATTCGCCGGTCGCGCAGGAATGGCCAGTTGCGGCGAGTCTCTTCAATCAGCCCCAAATCGCAGTCCACCAGCATCACTTCTTCTTCCGTGTGCGAGCCCTTTGCCAGAATACGTCCGAAAGGATCGGCCACAAATGAGCCGCCCCAGAATTCAATACCGGCATTCTTTTCGCCTTCATGCCCCACCCGGTTTACACTCACCACAAAAACACCATTGGCAATTGCATGTGCCCGTTGAATGGTTTGCCAGGCACTATACTGAGCCTCGCCAAACTCGTCTTTCTCTGCAGGATGCCAGCCAATAGCTGTGGGATAAACTATCATCTCAGCCCCGGTCAGGGCCGTCGCCCTGGCCGCTTCTGGATACCATTGATCCCAGCAGACAAGCACACCCACTTTTGCCCTTGGTGTCGGGGTACTCAAAAATCCGGTATCCCCCGGCGTGAAGTAATATTTTTCGTAAAACAGAGGGTCGTGCGGTATGTGGCTTTTACGATAAAGCCCAGTCATCTCACCATTTGGCAGCAATATCACCGAAGTATTGTGATAAAGCCCCGGCGCTCTCTTTTCAAAAAGGCTCGCTTCGATCGTAATCTTAAGCTCGGCCGCCAGTTGGCTTAGTGTGTCGGTCGATGGCCCGGGTATCGGTTCCGCGAGATCAAAAAGCGAAATGTCATGCTTCTGGCAGAAATATTCTGAGCGAAATAGCTCTGGCAGACAGACAATCTCGGCACCACCGGCAGCGGCCCTGCGAATCATCTCAATAGCGCGGTCCATATTGACCTGCGGCTGCCCCTCAGCACAACGCATCTGAACCAGCCCGACCCTGACAATTCTCGATTTCGACACCGCCCGAGCCCCTCCGGCACCACATCGATCAACACTCAATACAACGCAAAACGCCCATCTTTGCGAACTTAAAATTATAACACCCTGATAATAAATTCATAGTAAAAAAACGGGAAAACCCAGAGCCCGGGCGGAATATCCCGCCACCCGGGCTTCGGCTTCACATCATCAGAGATTTCCGACAAAAAAGACCTCAGTTCATCTCTGGCTCCAGCGGGCCGGCCAGCTCTGTGGTGAAGAAAAGTCGGCCCGGCTGGGTTGGCATGAACGTCGATGGAATCCACATGTCAGGGCCATATCGCAGAGTCATCCAGAGGCTCATGCCCTGCCACTGCATACCGCGGCCAAATTGCCCTTCAGCCCCGCCGATGATCTTGTCTGCACCAATGAAAAGGCCTGGCCCGATGGTATTGGCAAAGGCAGGAACCAGCGTCGTGCGGCTCTTGAAACTTGTCAGGGCATTCTGCTCAATGGTCAGTGGGTGGAGCCGGGCTCCGATACGATGTGTCTGCTGTTTCCAAGCTTCAACCGAGTCAAATTCCGCCGCGAAATGAGGCTCCCAGAAAGCAATATGGCAGACACGACCGATGCCGAAAATCACAACCAGTTTGGCACCGGCGGCCCGTAGCTCGCCAATGCGCTGGGCATAGCTTGGCAGCTTATCCTTCGTCGCAAAATGGCGATTGGCCTCAGCCACCGTCAGCTTGCCAAGTGGCCCGTAAAAGGCTTGTTCCATAGCGTTTTGAAACGCGCCAGGGTTTGACGATGGCAGGGTATTGCCAGCGGCGTCTGACCATTCATCCATATTAAACCCATGCACATGATCGCAGGAAACGCCCCATTCCTTGAGGAAATAGACTGTCCAGCGATACATGCCCATCGGGCCGACGGGCAGAATCATCGCCAGCTTCTCGCCGGCATCGCGTGCCTGCTTGATCGTAAGGGCAATTTCGTGCCCCATCTTGACATCAAAATCTTCCACAGTGCCACACGGCTCAAGCGAAAAATTTGGATGCCACCATGCTTGCCTTTCCGTCACGCTGGCTGCGGGATGCGAGCAACAGGCGTCAATTTTGGCAAGATCCCAACCGGCTGGAAAAAAGCCCTGCATCATTGAGCCGTCGATCGTGGTCAGTAGGTTCATGGAAATACTCGCTCCGGCAGCAAAGAAGTGAT
>JBILGL010000497.1:0-3748 GCA_044351075.1 Isosphaeraceae bacterium
GCCCAGAAAGGTAACACTGAGTGAGAATAAAAATCCTTACATTCTCAGCGATTGGAAGTTCGGGCCGACACCGAGCGAAGCTTTTTCCATGCAGGCTTATGGGTTATCTGATGCTGCGGCAAAAAAGCCGGAAGCACCGGCCAGTCAGGTAATACAATCTGAAATAAAATCTGAAGTAAAAGGAACAAACTATTTTGCAGCAGTGGCTATTGGATTAGCGGTCGTTGGGCTGTTTTTTTTTCTTCTTTTCAAAGCGTGGCGGCCATTCTTGAAAGGATTGAGGAGAATCAGATGAAAACAAGTTCGCTCGATGCTGGGCAATTTTGCAAACAAAAAGCATTTACACTTGTAGAACTCCTTGTGGTTCTTAGTGTAATCTTCCTATTGATTGCCTTGTTGATACCTGCTGTGCAGTCTTCAAGAGAATTTGCACGCAGGGCTCAATGCCAGAACAATTTAAAACAGATCGGCCTTGCTTTGTCTCAATATGTGGAAATTTGTAAGTTTTTTCCGGTGGGGATGCAAAAGTCTCGAGATACGAGATATTTGCTATTTCCATCGATTCCATGCTCCGGTCCTGTTGATCGGAGTTATTCAATTGCACTTCTCCCTTTTATGGATCAATCTGCCACGTTCGATGCTTTTAATGTGAGTCTGGCCGTGATTGGCCCTGAACAAAAAACAGCCAGATCTGCTCATGTAGCCGTTTTTATTTGCCCTAGTGATACGGATGCGGTGCAAATTCAGACATTTGATATGCGGGCGATGCTTTTGGATTCAACAAATATCGTTGATATTGAGTCAAACGTCCCGGTTTATGCTTCGAGTTATGCTGGTTGTCATTCGTCGCACGGTGGCGGCGGGCTTGAAATCATTGCATTTGGCTGCAAGCGTTCGCTGAAAGGCATTGAATTATCAAACGGCTGCATTACTTCGGGTGTTGATGTAACGATTGAATCTGTAACCGATGGACTTAGCCATACGATGGTGATTTCGGAAAAATCACTCACAACTCGAATTGTTGCCAGCAGACTAATTGCCGAACCGATTCCAAATTGTGCCTGGATTGTGGGCACGGACGCTGCCAATCTGTTTGTCGCTTCAAAAGGGCCAAATGTATTCCAATTTGATCAAAGACATCGGGCCTGGTCTGAATCAGCGACGAGCCAACATTACAATGGCGTGAATATAGTGATGGGCGATGGTTCTGTTCGATTCGTTAAAAATTCAATTGATGCAACAAGTGTAATTGGAAAGCCATTTGGTGTATGGCAGCGGCTTGCATCCCGAAATGATGGGTATAATATTGAAGCTGGTGCCTATTAATTTAGTCGTTGATTTATTTCGTTAGTTTTTTCGAAGCTCTTCAATTTGATGATTTCTAAAACCATCGGCGTTGTGGATCATTGATTGGTCGATTAAGGATAAGGCTTCGAAAACAAGGCGGCGGGTAGCACATGAAATTTCGAGTCTAGATATTGTTGAAGCTGATATCCTGCAACTCGCTCAATTACCAAATATTCATCGGGACCCTTTCGATCGAATCATCATCGCTCAGGCCATAAATCAAGGAATGGTACTGGTAACATTGGATAACGTCATGAAACATTATCCGGTCAATCTTTACTCACCTTCAGTTTGAATGAAATAAGATTATTTGAAATGAAACCCAGGCGGAGTGAAATCCGCCTGAGATGATTTTCAATACGATACAAACCGCTGAAATTTATTTCCCGGCTGATTCGTCGATGATCTTACGATAGACCTTGCGAGCATGCTCATAAGCTTCAGCAGCGGCGGCCTTCTCTTCGGCACGATAGCGAGGCTCTTTTTGTGTCCAGCAGGTGTCAACCGCCTTCAGGCACCATTCCGCTGAGGCTTTTGAAGCCCGCACCGGCTTGTTGTCAACCGTCACCCAGATCGGGTTCGTGTGGCTTGATGGCCAGACTCGAAGAGCCACCCAGCTTGACTCTTTAATGGGCACGTCGAAATTTAGGTCGAGCGTTTTGCCATCGGCTTCAACAACTTTCGTCGCCACCGGCTGGCCGTTGACAATCACCTCAACGGGTACCTGCCGCGAAGCACCCCGGCGCGAGCGTTCCAGCTCCCAGTATGGCTTCTGCTCCAGCGGACGCTTCTCAATGCCCTTGAATTGATCGGGCCGCGATTCGGGCAGAAGGGCCGCAAATTTGGTGGAGACTTTTACTGTGCCAGGGGCGGCCAGCTTGAGCTCCGAGCCGTTTTTACCTACTTCGACGTCATTCACCTTGAAATCAAACAGATGGCTTTTGCCGTCTGTCACATAGCTTCGGCCGTTTTTGATCTCTTCAATATAGCGGTCAAAGTCAAGCTTGCCGTCCTCCAGCTTGACATAAAGCCGCCCCAGGCCGACTCGTTCGCCATAGATGCAGGGGAAGTCGGTTTCGCCGCTGATCCGGGCCTTAAAGCCGCAGTTCAGGGTGTGATACCAGATATTCAGTTCCCAGTTGATCGGTGTATCAACTGATGAAATAAAATCTACGGCGTCGTGTGTAACATCAACGATATATTCATTGGCGCCGATGCCGTCAAAAGGTGGCATTTGCAGCGATGGAATCTTTTCGTCGGTAATGCGCAGGCCCCAGCCGGAATGGCTGAAGCCAACGACACCGCCCTGAGATTTGCCCCATTTCAGCACGGGTAGTGTCCAGCTTGGCCACTGCTCGATGCGCTCAGTGCCGGGGTAATCGTCCTCTTTCAGGCGTAGAAGGCAGAGGTGACCGGCATGGCTGGATGGGAAGCCTGAAACTTCCACGTCGTATCGCATGAGATAATCAGGCCGGGAGAGCGGGTGAAGCTTGCCGTCAAAATACTGTTTCTGGAAGTACCAGCACGGGCCCCACGAGAGCACGCAACCGACATTAAGATCTTCGCCCAGAATCTGCCGCATCATATCTTCGGGCGTCACACCTTCTGTCGGGCTTTCGTAGTGGGCACAGCCGGCCGCATGCACATGGTGGTCGCCCGAGAACCAGTTGTATTTGGTGAGTGAAAGCCAGCGTTTCAGATGAAATGTTTCGCGATGTTCGGCGGCACCGGCGGGCACTTTAATGGTGCGGGTCTGTTCGAGATATTCAGGCCCTCGGGTGAAGCTGACGCTGTATTCACCGGGCGGCAGCACGACATTTTCACCCGTGGTGCGGTAAATCTGTGGATGAAAGAAGAAGTCGGGAGCAAGTCGGCGGCTCTGGGCAGGATAGACTCGGCCGAGGCGGTCTTTGATCAGGAAGCTGGCCATGGCGTCGCGGCCGTCTTCGTCCTTGACGTCGAAAACGAGTTTCACGCCGGGCTTGCAGTCGAAAAGGATATCGACATCAGCGCGGAAGCCGAGATCCTGCGTGCCCTGGCCGACATTGAAGCTGAGGCGGGCTTCGCGTTTGCCGGCGTCGCGGCTGTAGATCTGGACGAGGCGGTATTCGACTTCAAGGCCCGAGAGCGTGCGTGTCATGGGCCGGTCGTTAAACATGTTGATATCAGCCCATCGCACAGGCACTTCGGAGAGCGGGATGGTGACTTTTGGGCTGGGGGAAGAGGTAGAGGGCTTGACCAGCGGCAGGGCGTTGGGGCTTTCCACCACGAGCGGGGCGGTGACGCCGGCTTCGTTCGCCACTTTCACGAGGAAAACCGACCAGCCGTGCTGCGTAAGCGTTTTGGCCACGGGGCCAGCGTCGGCCTTGACTCGACTCTCAGGGTTGACGTTCACATAAGC
>JBILGL010000498.1:0-3742 GCA_044351075.1 Isosphaeraceae bacterium
ACGCCCCGTTTTTCGGGACTTCTGGCATTCAGTCAATCTGAAACTGAATTCGGAAAACACGGCGGTTTGGTTTTCAATCGTGGGAGCATGGTCGTGATGCGCGTCCTCGCATTTCTTACGTTTGCTATTGGTTTATTCACAGGTTCGGCATCAGCCGAGACAGGCCTGCTGAAACTTCAGCCCGCTTCTGCCGCTGCTGCTGGTGTTTCCAGTGGTGTAACAGATGCCCTTTCGCTGGAGAACGACCAGCCGACAATTCTGGAATTTTCAGCCAGTTGGTGCGGCCCCTGCAAAGAGATGAAGCCGCAGGTGGATGAGCTCATTCGGAAGCATTATCCGGTTCGAGTGCTTGATGCCGACGAACAGCCTGATTTGCGGCACAATTATCGCGTATCCCGTGTGCCGACATTCGTGATTGTCGATCCTGATGGCAAAGAGCTTGGCCGCAGCGAAGGGGTGCAGCAGGCCTCTGAGCTGGCCTCCAAATTCCGTGTTCTGAAAACCGGCTGGCTGGAATCACGACAGAAACTTTCTGAAAAAGCGATTGATGAAGAGATCGCGGAGAATGACGGCGAGCCGAAATCTGGCAGCCGTGCTGCACAAAAATTTGGCCAGCCGGGCGAAACGATCGACGCCGATCATGAAAACGAGCATGCCAAGCCCTGGCAAACGGTCGTGCGAATCATTGTGCATGGCGGCGGGGTGATGGGCTTTGGCTCAGGTACGATTGTCTCATCCAATGCCAAAGAATCGCTGATTCTCACCTGTGCCCACATTTTCAAGGTGGAAGGTTCACGCCAGCAATATCTGCCGAAGCAATTCCCCCGACAGGTGACGGTCGATCTATTCGACGGTGTCCTCAGAGGCCAGGGCCTGAAAACGGCCACCCGTGGCATACCCGCCCGCGTGGTTGACTATGATTTTCAGACGGATGTTGGCCTGATTGCGATTTCACCCGGCTATACCCTGCCGGCCAGCCCGGTGGTGCCTGCCAATTGGCAGCCAACGCCCAATATGAAGATGATTACGGCTGGTTGTTCCGGCGGCCGCGACGCCACGCTCTGGAATACGAACGTGGTGAAGCCTGAAGCCAAAATGCTGCTGAATAACAAGCCTTATGAGGCAGTGGAATGCTTGCACGAGCCGACCCAGGGTCGCAGTGGTGGCGGGCTTTTCACGCTTGATCATTATGTGGCCGGTGTCTGCGATATGGCCGTCGTTGGAGGCCAGCGGGGCTATTACGCTACGCCACGTTCCATTCATGCCCTTTTGGACAGAAGCGGTTATTCCAGCGTCTATAACCGTCAGGTTCAGGATCTGGAGAAGGGTCAGATGCTGGCCCGCAATGAAGCCCCCCGACGCAGCCGAGCCGGCGAACGTGTAAGGGCCCAGAGCGAAGATGATCTGGTGCTGCCACCGCCGGGCCTGCTGGGTGTGCCTGAGCCGAGCAGTGCCGGGCTGCCGCCCGTGGGGTCGATGGCGATGGTTGATCATATGACCGATCGGCCAGTCAAGAATGTGCCGGCTGATTCCAAAGGCTGGAATGGTGGCACACGATTCCGCAGGATTTCTGAATCGACAGCTTCTGACGAAAGCGGCAATACGCTACCCAACGCCCGCTCGTCACGCCTGAAGAAAACGGAGCTGGCTGAAAATGATTTGGCGCCGATCAGCCATAAAGATGCTGATGGCGAAATGAAAGATAGCCAGGAACCTTTTGCAAAGAAGGCAGACCAACTGGCAGATAATGGGGAACGTGGCTCTCAAGACTTGCCGACTTCCAGAAGAGATTCAGCCAGTGATGCGCCCAGAGTCAGGCTTTTGCCTGTGCAGGATCTGGATGCAAGCGACAGTAATGAGGCAAAACCCTGGAATGCTCATCCGGTGAGATGATTTTTTGAACATCAATTGATGAGAACGATTCAGGCCGGGCAGATAGCTCGGCTTTTTTTATCAAACTGCTATTCCCTTATTTGACGGAATTGATGTAATACCAATCACTACACTACATTTGCAGGGAGTGCTTTAAATCATGGCTCAGCCAAGCCTTTCAGTCGTCATTGCCGCAGTCAATGGCCCGGAACTTTTACGCCGAACACTGTCGGCGATTGATGTATTGCCAGAGCGAAGTCAGGTCGAAGTTGTTGTCGTTGCCACTGAAGCAATTTCGGCGGAGTATCAGAAGGAATTAAGTGCAAAAGGTGTTCTTGTAGTTGCTGGTGGAGAGCTCTCGGAATCGATTCCCCGGCTGCGGCATCGGGGTATCATGGCTTCAACAGCCCCACTGGTAGCGATTATTGAAGATCATGTGGAGGTGGAAGCTCGTTGGGCGACCACGATTCTGAACGTAATGACGGATGAGTCCATTTCGGCAGTGGGTGGCTGTGTGGAATCAGGCAGGGGTGGGTGGCTGAACACCGGAGTTTTTCTGGCTGATTACGCCCGTTATATCGGCCCGGTGGCTGAAGGGCCTTACACCGATTTGCCGGGTAATAATGTGGCGTATCGTCGCGATGCACTGCTGCCCCATGCCAGTGCTCTGGCGGAAGGCAAGTGGGAAAGCTGGGTGAACGACCGTCTGGCGGCCGATGGGCAAATGCTGGTATCGACCAATGCGATGATTGTGCGGCATATCAAGGGCTTTTCGCTGGATGAAGTCATCACCCAGCGGTGGTATTTCGGGCGATCCTATGCCGGTATGCGTAATGGTGATCTGGGCATTGCCAAACGTGCGATTTATGGCGCAGGTTCCGCCATTTTGCCGCTGCTCCTGACGTGGCGGGCCACCCGGCTGATTCTCTCCAAGAATGTCTCAAAATTAACGGTTCTGGCCACATGGCCGCTGCTCGCCTGTTACATGACGATCGGCGCAGCGGGTGAATGCGTGGGCTATCTTCTCGGGCCGGGTCGAAGTCTTGAGCGGGTGCGATGATCTAAGAAAAGGAGCGATTGGGTATGAGCCGGCAGCCGATTTCTGTTCTGGTCACGCCGACCAAAAGCGGCGGCAGTATCTGTGCTTTGCTCGGCTCGCTATTGCGATGCTTTGACGGCGTCCTGCCATCGCAGATTGTGCTGGTCTTGCCCGATGATCAGGATTCAATGGTGCTTCAGCAGCGGCTACTTGAGCTCTCTGCTGCCGGAATTGAACTCGCGATCATCCGTATTAATGAGCAGAAGCCGCAGGATGCACCCCGATGGCGGGCAATGGCCTGGGCGGAATGTCGGTATGAAACAGCCGTTTTTCTTGAAGATAATACGATTGTAGAGCATGGCTGGTGGCAGGCATGGCGAAGGTGGGCCGGCAGTGATCTGGCCACACCTGTTGCCAGCGGTATGGTCTCGCCTGATCTGGATCGGCTTGGCTGGGCAGAGACTGGTGTTTTTTACTGCGAATATGGCCCTTTTCTGCCTGCCGGAGATAAGGGCATCACATGGCCTTTGAAGCGAGTGGCCGGCAACCACTGGGCCGTTCGGCGCGACCTGATGGCGATCAGTGACATGCCCGTGGAAATTGATGAACATGATTGGGTGCATCGGTTTATGCCCCGGGGCGAAAAGCCTGACTGGCTATTAGAAGTGGAAGTCCGTTCATTTCGATCGATTCGCCTGATTCCTGCCATTCTTGAGCGAGGCCGCCAGGGCTATGCTTTTGGTTATTCCTCTGCCCGGAAATCAGGGTGGCTGCGTCGGCTGAAAATGGTGCATGCCGGTGCCGCGATCGTGCTGGTACAGTTGGGGCGGC
>JBILGL010000499.1:0-3739 GCA_044351075.1 Isosphaeraceae bacterium
CGGATCGGTCACCGGTGGCAAGCCGAAAAGGGCCGGGCCGGTGAGCAGGCTGTCATCCTTGATGAAAACGCTATCAAAAAGCACACGACCACCATTTTTTTCAGTCAGCAGGGTTTTATCCTTGCCTGCCTGTTTGACTGTCGCAACGCTGGTCGGCTGTAGAAAGGCCAGGAGCGATTGATAATCATTCTGCAAATAGCCATCGACAAGCGGGTGATCGTGGCACTGGTTGCACTGCATGTCGCGGCCAAGAAAGACGCGACCGACATCGCGTGTGAGAAGGTTGGGCTCGGCCTCACGATCCATCAGAAATCGGGCGGCGACCTGTTTGGGGCCTTCTTCGCCGGTGGCCGTGAGCAGGTCGGTCGTGAGATCAGTCAGTGGTTTGTCGTTGCGAATGACGTCGATCAGATAAGCCATCCAAAGGTCGTCGTTGGCGACCTTTGCGCTGCGTCGTTCCAGCAAAATCATGCTGAGCCAGGTGGCGAGATGACGGGCAGATTCAGGCCTGGCGAGCAGCTCATCAACGAGTTTGGTGCGTTTATCGGCTGATTTGTCACCAATAAACGACTTGAGACGATCGAGAGAGAGGGGCATGCCGGTCAGGTCGAGAGCAACGCGACGGGCGAAAATAGCGTCGTCAGCGACTGGAATATCCGCAAAGAGATGGCTTCTGGCTTTGAAATTAGAGTCGATGGCCTGTGTCAGCGAGGCTGAGAGCGAACCATTTTGCTGCGCATTTACCAAAGGCTGGCTAAGGCCTGTAAGAAAAAACAGAAAGGCTGGCAGAAATCTGATGAATAGGAACATCCGTGAAGCAGGCATCGCTGGCCTCCGTTGCGGAGGAAGTGGTAGGAAATTGGGCAGATCGACAAACCGGCAGGCCGATTAAGGATCGATCGGCGAGAAAAAATGCGAAGATCTGCAAGATTTTCTCGACAAATGGATTATATCATCTTAAAAGTTGTTCAACAAGTCTTTGATTATGACTTCTATCGTTATTGTAAATTACTGTGTGTCAATAACATAAAGAAGAAAAGACTTTAAGAAGTTTTTTCCGAAGAGTTTCAGTGGCACATTCGGGCGATATTTTTTGGGCTGTAAAATGAAGAGATAGTGAAGAACTCAAGATTCAACTATTCCCATTGGGTAAATCGGGTATAATTTAACGAAGTTGAACTTGGTCGTGCCATATGACCGGCTTCAGCGATTCACTCCCTTTCAGAGCGGCTGGCGATCAGGCCTGCACTCGCTCAAAAATGGCTCTCGAATATCTCAGGTACGTATGAAATCTGGTGACGGCAGTGATCGAATGATCCATCCCGGTTCGGGGCGTCGTAGCGCGGCGGCTCATCCGAAAGGCCGCATGCTTGACGATGCTGCTCTGGCTGAGATCGACGCATTGCTCGGCCGTGGCCCTTTGCAAAAAGACCTTTTGATTGAATACCTCCACCTGATTCAGGACAAATTTGGCCATCTCGCCGCCCGCCACCTGGCCGCACTCGCCGATCGAATGAAGCTGGCGATGGTGGAAGTCTATGAAGTGGCCAGTTTCTATGCGCATTTTGACATCGTGCTTGAAGGCGAAACACCGCCTCCTGTGCTGACCATTCGCGTTTGTGAGAGTGTGACCTGTTCCCTATTTGGTGCACATTCACTGATTGATCAGCTGAAAGATGAAATAGGCGGTGATGTGCGTGTAGTGCCTGCCCCATGCATTGGCCGATGCGCAGCGGCACCAGCGGCAATGCTTGGACAAAACGCTTTGGAAAATTGCTCGATTGAAAATATTAAAGACGCTATCTGTAAAAACCAATTTCAGGCGATTCTGCCGAGTCATACTTCTTTTCCAGCTTACCAATCGGCCGGTGGATATCGATATCTGACTGACATTCGACAAGGCCGACTGGCGATTGATGATGTTGTTAGCAGGCTTGAGTCCTCTGGCCTCCGTGGATTAGGCGGGGCCGGCTTTCCGAGTGCGACCAAGTGGAAGTTTGTGAAAAGCCAGCCCGGGCCGCGATTGATGGCCGTGAATGGCGATGAAGGCGAGCCCGGTACATTCAAGGACCGGCATTATCTCGAAACGGAGCCGCATCGATTTCTGGAAGGGACTTTGATTGCCGCCACGGCGGTAGAAGCCCAACGGGTTTACATTTATCTGAGGGATGAGTATCCGCATCTAAGGGAAGTGCTCAAGCGTGAAATTGGCGTTCTGGAAAATGCCGGGCTGATTGCGCCCGGGTATCTTGAGCTTCGGCGTGGTGCAGGTGCTTACATCTGTGGTGAAGAGACGGCGATGCTGGAGAGCATCGAGGGCAAGCGGGGATATCCGCGACAGAAACCACCGTTTCCCACACAATCGGGTCTCTTTGGCCGACCTACATTAATTCATAATATCGAGACACTCTACTGGATTCCGCTGATCCTGCAAAATCCGCCCGATTGGCTACCATCGCAGGGGCGAAACGGGCGGAAGGGGCTGCGTAGTTTTTCAGTATCGGGACGGGTGAAAAATCCGGGCGTGAAGGTGGCTCCGGCGGGCATTACGATCAAAGAACTGATCGAAGAATTCTGCGGCGGAATGGCCGAAGGGCACCTTTTTAAAGGCTATTTACCTGGCGGGGCTTCGGGTGGTATTTTACCGGCGTCGATGGACAACATTCCGCTTGATTTCGGCACGCTTGAGCCACATGGCTGTTTTATTGGTTCGGCGGCAGTGGTGGTGCTTTCCGACCACGATAACATGCGGGAAGTGGCCCTGAATCTGATGCGATTTTTTGAGGATGAAAGCTGCGGCCAGTGCACACCCTGCCGAGTGGGTACGGAGAAGGCTGTGGCGCTGATGAGCCGGCCAGAGTGGGATGGCGATTTGCTGAAAGACTTGTCAACCGTCATGCGTGATGCATCAATCTGCGGCCTTGGGCAGGCAGCAACCAATCCACTACTGTGTGTGATGAAGCATTTTCCGGAGGATCTCCGATGAGTGCATCAGCAGATACGACAGCCGCCGACCATGCCGCCGCGATGATCTCTTTTGAGCTTGATGGCCAGCCGGCAAGCGCGCGGCCCGGCGAGACGATCTGGCAGGTGGCACACCGCATGGGGCAATCGCTACCACATTTGTGCTATCGACATGAGCCGGGCTACAGGCCCGACGGCAATTGCCGGGTTTGCATGGTTGAAGTGGTGGGTGAGCGCGTGCTGGCACCTTCCTGCAAACGAGTGCCGACGCCCGGCATGAAAGTCATCACAGCCAGTGATCGAGCGAAAAAATCGCGAGAACTGGTGATGGAGCTTCTGGTGGCTGACCAGCCGCCGCGCGAGGTAGCCCGCGACCCAAAGAGCTCGCTCTGGCAGTGGGCCGATCAGCTTGGTGTCAGCAGCAGCCGTTTCCCGGCCTCAGCACATAAGCCGTCGCTTGACAGAAGTCATGTGGCAATTTCAGTGGGGCTTGACGCCTGTATCAACTGTGGACTCTGCGAGCGAGCCTGCCGCGAGGTGCAGGTCAACGACGTGATTGGCATGGCTCATCGCGGACACAGGGCCCGGATTGTCTTTGACATGCAATCGCCGATGGGTGAATCGACATGTGTCGGCTGTGGTGAATGTGTGCAGGCCTGCCCGACCGGGGCCCTCTTGCCCGCTTCTCTGGTTGACTCATCGGGCCTTAAGATCATCGAGCCGGAAGATTCTGTTGATAGTCTCTGCCCTTACTGTGGCGTTGGCTGCCAGACGA
>JBILGL010000500.1:0-3738 GCA_044351075.1 Isosphaeraceae bacterium
ATAGAGGATGGCGAGAACGCCTGAAAGAGTGATGACAAGCGTGGCGCCAGACGAAATGCCTGGCTGTCGAGCCGTTCCGGGGTCCCGGGTGAACATGACGTGCCTCTCGCTTTTTATCGCTCCGGGTCTCAGCCAGTTCATCTTCAAACCTCCAGGAGCATCTCTCAGGCTAACTCTTACCAACCACCGGTGACAAGAACCATGATGATTCATCCCGCTAGTGGGATATACCATTAATTTTTAATCATGCAAATAAACTCTGTTAAATTATGTTCTCATTTTCCATTCGATTGCGTATATGAGACATCGACAAAATTTGAATGAATTTTGAATTTCTTCCATTCAGGTGGCTGTTGCGTCGGATGATGGGGCAGGTTAAGATCTGGATTCCTCCACGATATGCCTTCAAATCCATTGAGAGAAGAAATAAGGAGTCTCCATTCATGTCGCTTGATCGTCGTTCATTTTTGCAGGGCACAGCGCTTGGCCTTGCCGGGCTTGGCATGTCGGCTGCAACGAGCCGGGCATCGCTTGCCGGGAAAAAGGTGCTGTTTTTCACGAAAAGCTCTGGTTTTGAGCATTCGGTGATTCGTAGAGGCCCGAATGGCGAGGCTTCTCATGCCGACAAGATCTTTACCGAGATTGGCAAGAATCTTGGCCTTGAAGTGACATGCAGCAAAGATGGTCGTCTCTTTGAGCCTGACCAGATTGGCGAATGGGATGCCTTTGCCTTTGAAACGACCGGCGACCTGACCAAGACCGGCACAGACAAGCAGCCCGCCATGTCGGCCAAGGGTGAAGAGGCTCTTTATGCTGCCATTTCGGGTGGCAAGGGCTTCATGGGCATGCACTGCGCTACCGATACCTTCGGCCATCACCGTGGCAAGGGGAAGGACGACCCCTACATTCAGATGATTGGCGGAGAATTCATTTCGCACGGGCCGCAGCAGGTCGCCAAGCTGCTGATCAAAGATGCCAAATTCCCGGGCGCATCGGCCTTTGGCCAGGACGAATTCAAGATCAACGATGAATGGTATTCGCTGATCAATCTGGCCGACGACATTCATGTGATTTATGCTCAGGTCACTGAAGGCATGAATGGCTGGGAATATGTTCGCCCGAACTTCCCACAGACCTGGTCACGGCAGCATGGCAAGGGCCGTGTGCTTTATACCTCGATGGGCCATCGTGAAGATGTCTGGGCCAACGAGCATTACAAAACGCTCTTGAGCGGCGGTCTGAAGTTTATTCTGGGCCAGGCAGAAGGCTCAGCCAAAGCCGATATTAAGGACGTGCTGCCCGGCTACGACGTCGTGCCCAAGCGGCCGGCCCCTGCCAAGAAAAAAGCCTGATTGAGTCGGCTGATATTTGTGAATATCAAAAGCATCCATCCTTATGATGGGTGCTTTTTTTATGTGAATATTGAGAAAAACAGTGTGGATAATTCTTGAGGCGCGAGACCAGATTTTTTCGCCAGCACTCCAAAGATCATTCCCAGCACGCCTGTGGAATTAAAAAGCGCGTGGGCTGCGATGCAGGGCCAGAGCCTGCCTGTGCTGATATAAAGCTTGCCCAGGACGAGCGACAACACAAATATCCCGATGGGAGCAGGCCAGGCATCGGCATGAAGCAGGGCAAAGATGAGGGAAGTGACGACATTTGCCAACTGGACAGGAAACCGGCGATTGGCAGCGAGATATTTCGATGATTTGCGAATCAGGGCCGCCAGAAGGATACCTCTGAAGAGAATTTCTTCAGCGAGCGGGGCCATGATCACGGCGGAAACAGCGGCGAGAGTGGCAGTGGTGGGGGAAAATCCGTCGTTGAGCATTTTCATGACGGCATGGGGATTGTTCTGAAAAATCAGATTCGCCAGCAGATTCGTGGCATACACCCACGGCGCAGCCAGCATGGCCGTTTTGCAGCCCATTATGATTTGATCATTGATTTGTGGGCCCGCCAGCCCCAGTGCGGCACGCCCCTTTTTGAGACCCGGCCCGGATAAGAGAATAGCGAACATCACAAAAAGTGCATTGGCGAGAGCCACTGAGCCCATCAACGCCAGATTTCTGCCGGAGTCATCAGGGCCGAAAGGCAAGGCCCGCAGGACGACATAAAGCAAAGACTGAATGAGAATTAATGCGACCCAGGAAAGCAGGAAAAAGGGGAGGGACCACCTGACCCTTGGCCTCAGGCCGATTGGTCGCAGCCAGCGAATGCCGTAATACCGGTCGAGCAGAAAAAGAAAATTGGCGATCAGCATGCCGCCGAGCTGAAAAAATAGGAGCATGCCGATCGTAAGCAGGAGGCTGTTTTTATCGTTCAAGTTGGGCCACTTCCGGAATTTCGAATCATCTTTTGATTTCCTCGCCGCCGATATTGAGCATTGAACAGAGGCCGAGTGTTGGCCTAAAATGTGGTCTCTGGATTTATAGTCGCCGGCGGCGATCGATCCAGCAGAAGCGAAATAAAAACAGCCCTATTCGATCGATCAAAAAGTGCGGTCATGAAATCATTTGAGCAGCAGTGGGAAATTCTGACACGCGGCGTTGAAGGTATCGTACCTGAAGATGCTTTCAAAAAAAAGCTCCAGAAATCGATCGAAACGGGTAAACCGCTGCGAGTGAAGTATGGCATCGACCCGACCGGCATCGATGTCCATCTCGGGCACACCGTTCCGCTGCGTAAACTTCGCCAGTTTCAGGAATTGGGCCATAAGGCCATCATCATTATCGGAAATTATACAGCCTTGGTGGGCGACCCTTCAGGCCGCGACGAAAGCCGCGCCAAGCTGACGGAAGAAGCAGTTGAGCATAATGCCCGCGATTATCTGGTGCAGGTCGGCAAGATCATTGATCTTTCGTCGGCTGAGGTTTATCGCAATGGCGAATGGTTTGGCAAATGGTCGTTTCTGGATGTGCTTGACCTCTGCCGCAAGATGACTGTTTCGCAGCTCACCACACGCGACGACTTTGCCAAGCGACTGGCTGCCGAGAAGCCGGTCTATCTGCACGAGTGCCTTTATCCGCTGATGCAGGGCTGGGATTCAGTCGAGATCAAGGCCGATGTGGAACTGGGCGGCACGGAGCAGCTTTTCAGCCTGATGTGTGGCCGCGACTTGCAGCGGGCTGAAGGGCAGGAAGGCCAGGTGGCGATGACGATGCCGATTCTGGTGGGCACAGATGGGACCCGGCGAATGGGCAAGAGCCTGGGTAATTATATTGGTGTGGCAGAAGATGCGGTGACACAGTTTGGCAAGGTCATGAGCATCCCTGACGAGCCGATGCGGCAGTATTTCACCCTTTTGACAGACCTGCCCCGGGCCGACATTGACCGCTGGCTATCAGACCAGTTTAACCCGCGCGACGCCAAGGAAGTGCTGGGCAAGGCGATAGTGGCTGAGTATCACGGCGAGGCGGCAGCGGATCATGCATCGTCGGAATTTCGGCGGCGATCTTCGGGTGCTGACCCGGAAGAGATTCCGGATGTGAAATTGGGTTCGGACCTGATTGACGATGCCGGCGAGGTGCTCTGGACACGGCTGATTGTGGCCATGGGGCTGGAGTCGAGCACGTCCAACGCGCGGCGGGTGATCGCTCAGGGCGGTGTGAATTTCGGCCCTGACCGCGAAGCTGTGACCGACATCAATGGCAAAATTGTGTTAACCGACGGCCTGATTGTGCGCGTGGGTAAGCGGAAGATAGGCCGAGTTCGAATCTGATACTGCTGAATTACTAA
>JBILGL010000501.1:0-3726 GCA_044351075.1 Isosphaeraceae bacterium
AAGTAATATCCGGAGAATTGATCGATGTTTATTTCCGCGATGCACTTGCGCTGCGTGATGTTGGCTTTATTGATGATTCAATCACATTGCTTGAATGGCTCATGGCTCAAGCCCGTCAATCAAAACCGGGAGACGCAGATTATTTACAGATGATCAGTATCGGAAACCGCTGCGCGCCAGTTCTCGGAAGACTCAAAATTGATCAACAAAAACAGCATGAGTCCTGTGCCATCATGCTAAAGGCACGTGACGAATTCTCGTTTGATCCCGATCAGCCCGGCGTGGAGCCTATCCATTGGCTCGAACGCTATGGCCTGCTCACCACATTGCTTAAAGCCTTGGAAGAGCAAAACCCAAAAGCCGAAACCAGTCAAATCAGGGCTGAGCTCGAAACGATCAGCCACAAACTCGCCCAAACCAGCCTTAACCCGAGGCCCGCTCCCCCGGCCCCAAAACAATAAATCTGGCCGCCTTGCCACTTGAAAATCAACGTTCATTGCCCCCGCCAAGTCAAAGTCAATCATCCAAAGGCCACGGCGCCAAAATATCTCCAAGTTTTTTTATTTTTCTTATTGATTATAGATCAACCACTTACAGCATTATCTGGCAGAAAAACGTGAAAATATTTTTCGATTCCTCTCCAGATTGACCCTGGTTCGGTTGCTTTATTGTTGTTCGCTTCATGAAACGACCATCACCCAGATGATTGGGCCGGTGGCCAGGCCAGAATTCATCCTGCGATTGTCTGGCATCCTCTGGCTCGGTCGATCATTCGGTTGGTTGTCATCATCTTTGCTCCTCCCCAGGAAAGGGATCTTCACCATGAGACTGCAACTTGCGTCTGTTATGACTGGTTTTCAGTTTATTCAACACAATTCTTTCAATAAAAAAAGTGCTACTATGATTCGCTTAACAACCCTACCCAACTCGGCTTTGCAGCTTCGATTACTTATTGCAACGGTTGCCGTACTAATCAGCTTGACCGCTGCTCAGCCGGTCCAGGCAGTCGATTTTTTCGCGACGAATGGCCCGAATAAAGGTATTTACGGTGTGAATATCGACGGTACTGCTTCATTAATCGGAACTTTGAGTACCACTAACGGAATTTTTGATATCGCCACGAATCCAGTCGATCAATCTACCTATCTATTAGAATCACTTACTTCGCCTCCGATAAGCAGTTTACTTTATTCAGCGGTTATTGGCTCTAACAGTGTAAGCTCTTCTTTGATCGGTTCGATTACATCAACTCAATTGATCGAAGGCGGGATAGCATTCAGCTCATTTCAGGGGACGAATACCCTGTATGCCAGCGGAATTCTCATTGATCAATCAAATAATCCCAATGTCGTTTTACAAAGCGTTAACACCACGACAGGCCAGGGTACGATCATTTCATCAGGGTTTTTGCCTTCTACCCCAAGTGAATATAACGATATACATAGCATCTTCAACGCACCGGACGGCAGGCTCTGGGGGCTAACCACCTACATAAATACTGGAACAAGCACAACGCGAACAGACCTTTTCCGTTTTGCGACTAATGGGACTGTAGATCGTTCAGTAACTATTACCGGATTTGACACCCCGCTGACTGGCGGAGTTGCTGTTAAAAATGGCGTGACTTACTATTTGACTTCGCCACAAGGTTTTGCGTACTCAAGTTTCGGCACGTTAGGTTGGGATTCTATCAATCAAACTTACACGGGATCTTATAACCTGATTTCCAATACGATCATTGGCGGTATGACTGGTTTGACTTTGGCTACAACAACCGTGCCCGAGCCTTCCACCTACGCCCTGGGCGCCATTGCCACCGGCGTGATGGCCGCCATCGCCCGCCGCCGCAAGGCTCGCCGGGTTTGAGTCCAATTCAATCAATAGGCTCGGTTTCTTCTGTCGATTTTTTTGAATCATCCACCATCCCGGTCAGGCTTGTACAAGTCGGGTAGGGGTGGTTGTATGATCTTATTGAAACAAGTCCTGCTTGGGTGCGTGATTTATTTACACCCGATTCACGCCCCGGGCAGTTTTTTTTTGATTTTTTTTTATTCATTACATATCAGAGACTTACAGCATAATCTGGCAGAAAAACGTGAAAATATTTTTCGATTCCTCTCCAGATTGACCCCGTTTCGGTTGCTTTATGTTTGCTTGCTGCATCGAACGACCTGAACCAGATCATTGAAGTGCTGGCCTTACGGCCTCGATTTCACTGCCCTTTGTAGTCTGAATCCGGTTTGGCTGGTCGATTCTCTGACTTTCACCATGCAAAAGGCTTTGCATCAATGAGAAATCTATTCAAGTCCCTGTTCGATGTTTCCCTCTTCGTTGGTCACAAATCTTCCAATAAGGAAAATGCATCCATGATTCGTTCCACACACACGCCCCGCCGGAGCTTTGGTCTTCGTTCGCTGATGGCCGCCGTGGCCGTGGTTTGCAGCTTAGCTGCCGGGCAGCAAGGCCGGGCGGCGGATATTATCGTCACCGTAAATGGCAACATCACTTCGGCGAGCCCCGGAATGGGATACGCCGTTAACGATCCCGTGTCGTTCTTCTGGGTCGTGAACGATTACGCGCCGGCAACTCCAGTGGGTAACACCTCTAACTCTGATTACACATGGAAGGAGGAACAAGCTTCGGAACCTCAATTATGGGCCAACGTCGGCGGCACCGGGATTGGGGGAACATTCACGAGGGCACCGGGAGCTGCCCCGTGGGAAAGGCTGATCACACGCAGTACCTCCACGAATTTCGAGATTCGAATGGATACGGACTCGTTCAGCACGTCGACCAACAATCACGGTCTCTATTTGAACGCGAATCCGTCGTACTTGATGCGAAAAATCCTTTTTAATGCCCAAACCAATCCGACCTTTGGCGGCTTCGGGGGACCTTTGCCGAATCCGACGGACTATATGGCCAATTACGTCGGAACTTTCGGCGTGACATCGACAGTGAACGGACAAATTATAGGTGACAATGGACAACAAAGCTTGATCGCGAATTTCGCCGCGACGAGCGTGACCATCGCCCAGGTTCCCGAACCTTCCACCTACGCCCTGGGCGCCATTGCCACCGGCGTGATTGCCGCCATCGCCCGCCGCCGCAAGGCTCGCCGGGCCTGATTTAAATCAATTTAATTGAAGCAGAGGAGCTTTTTTGCTCGCCGGCCAGCGAATTGTATTTCGCTTGTTCAGAGCAAAAAAAGCCCTCTTGCCGGCACTTCTCGTTAAGACACCCCGTTCGGCTCTGGCATTGATTCAATACCCATTGCCCGGCTTCTGCGAGTTTGATTCGTACACCTATCTGATGAACGGGATCAGAGAGGTGATTCGGCTGGTTTTCAGGTTCTCCACTCGTCGCTTGAAAGGATCATTCACCATGAGATTGCATCTCAAATCGGTTGTCGCTCTCTTTACGCTGATGTTCGTGACCAACCCCATGGCCAAGGCGGTCGATCTGCTTTATGCCTCGCTTTGGAACAACACGATCGTCACCTACGATACGTCAGGAAATAACGGCACAGTCATTGCATCGACTGTCTCCACTTTCGCCAGCACAAATTTGAGCGATCCATACGGTTTGGCGTTTGACAGCTCAGGCAACCTTTACGCCGCGAATTATGGCGACTCCACCATCAGCAAATTCAATGCTCAAGGCAATTACGTCAGCAAGATCACATCCAACCTGAGCGGGCCGCTCAGCCTGGCATTCGATTCTACA
>JBILGL010000502.1:0-3724 GCA_044351075.1 Isosphaeraceae bacterium
AGCCTTCAAAAGTCGTCGGCCGTCCAATGAAATCATAGACCACCAATGACGGATATGAGACAATTTTCCGTAAATATGAACGATGATTCAAGAGAGTCAGCGAATTAACCCGATCGATCCACCGAAAATGCCGTCATCAGACTCCACACTGATTGAAGTCGCCCTCGGGCCCCGCAGCTACCCCATTGAAGTCACACAAGCGGCTGATGCCTATGGCACCGCCTTTGAAAACTCCATTCAACAAAGACTTAAAGCCACCTGGGCAGGGCAGGGGTGCCAGAAGGCATTAATCATTACTGACAGTAATGTCATTCACCCATGGTCTGAGAAAGCAGCCGGCCATTTGCAGGCAATCGGTCTTGAAATCCTGACAATGTGCGTGCCGGCTGGTGAATCGTCGAAATCGCTTGAAACACTCAGCCGCGTTTACGACAGCCTGATGGACCTCAAAGCCGACCGTCACACACTGGTTCTGGCGGTGGGCGGTGGCGTGATCGGCGACCTTGCCGGCTTCGCCGCCGCCAGCTTCAATCGTGGCCTGCCGCTGATTATGGTGCCGACAACACTTCTTTCACAGGTTGATAGCTCCGTTGGCGGCAAAACCGGCGTGAATCACCCGCGCGGCAAGAATCTGATCGGCGCGTTTCATCAGCCAATCGGAGTCTGGATCAGCGTACAGACGCTCTCAACTCTGCCTGATCGCGAATTTCGTTCAGGGCTGGCGGAAGTCGTTAAATATGGTGTGATTCAAGACCCAGCCTTTTTTGATTGGCTCGAAGCCCACGCCGATGCCGTTCTGGCTCGTGATCCTGCCGCCCTTGCCCACGTAATCAGCCGTTCCTGTCGATTGAAAGCAGATGTCGTTGAGCAGGACGAATTTGAACACTCAGGCCTGCGTGCCATCCTCAATTTCGGGCACACCGTGGCCCATTCCATTGAGAACATCGCCGGCTACGGGCAATATCTGCATGGCGAGGCCGTCTCCATTGGCATGATCGCCGAAACCATTCTGGCAGAAAAACTTGGCTGGATCGGAAGTGACATCATCCCAAGACTTTCCCGCCTGCTTGAGCGGTTTGGCCTGCCAACAGACCACAATCTCACTGACCACGAAGCCCTGCTGGCTGCCATGCGACACGACAAGAAAAACCGCTCCGGCCGGATTCGTTTCGTCATCCCCCGGGCCATTGGCCGGGTAGAGATGACCGACGCTGCCGACGACTTTATGATCCTCTCAACACTGAAATTGATCCAGGCCTGATTGACTTCCACTGCTCTCAGCTCTTTTCCCGCAGGAAGCCCAACCCCATGGCTGAAACGAATGACGCCTATGCCTCTCTCGACGAACATCGCCAGGCGATGATCCGCGACATGCTGGCCCTGGTGTTGGTGCAGGGCGTGGGGCCGGTCATCATTCGCTCCCTGCTGAATCACTTCGGCACCGCCTCGGCGGCGATCAGGGCAGGGGCATCGGCGATTAAAAATGTCGAAAATATTGGTCCGAAGCTGGCCGAAAAAATTGCCAGAGCAGCGGAGAATCCGGATATTGATCGGGAAACGAAGCTTTGCCGCGACCACGGCGTCACGGTCATGCTCCAATCCGACGACAACTTCCCTGAAGCCATGCGCAGCCTGAACGACTGCCCAGCCATGCTCTTCGTCAAGGGCACCATCGAGCCAGTCGATCGTCTCGCCGTGGCTGTGGTCGGCTCTCGACGATCGACCCACTATGGTCGCCGAATGGCCGAGAAGCTCTCGACATCACTCGCCCGCTCTGGAATGACGGTCATCTCAGGGCTTGCCCGCGGCATTGACGAAGCCGCCCATCGCGGGGCCCTGAATGCGGGCGGCCGCACCATCGCCGTTCTGGCCAACGGCCTTTCCCAAATCTATCCGCCCGAGCTCGAACCTCTCTCTCTTGAGGTGATTAAGAGTGGTGCCATCGTCAGCGAAATGCCAATGGGCCACCCGCCACTGGCCGAGCTTTTCATTCGCCGTAATCGCATTATTTCAGGCCTGAGCATGGGCGTGCTGGTGGTGGAAGCCGCCCTTCGCAGCGGCTCCCTTTCAACGGCCCGTCATGCCCTTGAACAAAATCGCGACGTTTTTGCTGTGCCCGGCCCCGCCGACAGCCTCACCAGCCAGGGCTGCCATCGGCTCATTCGCGATGGTGCCAAACTGGTCGAAACCGTGGATGACATCATCGAAGAACTGCGCCCGCAAGTCAGGCGCATTCTCGGCGAAGTGCAGGAAGCCCAGCAGATGCGGCTTTTTGAACTGGCGGAAAGTCAGGCGGATGATGAACAGGAAGAACGATCTGATGCCATAACCGAAACAGCCACGATCGAGGCGAAACCGGCAACAAATGACGTTAAACCTCGCAACAAAAAAGCCGACGCACCCGCAGCCGCCAATTTAAGCCCTGATGAACAAACCATTTTCGCTCTGATCAGCGATGAACCAATTTCGGCCGACCTGCTCATTAATCAATCAGCCCTGCCATCGGGCCGCGTCCTCGCCCTCCTGAGCCTCATGGAAATGCGGCGTTTGATTCGCCGCCACCCCGGCCCGGCCTATTCGAGATACTAACTAAGTTTGCCGGTCAGCCAACAACCATTTTTTATGTTTATGATGATTAAATCGATCCATTCCATTGTTTCAATTTGTAAACATCAATAAAACAACAAAGGCTTTCTATTAATTCATATTGTACCGATAAATCGGTGAAATTTTACAAAACGAACCATTGAATATTATTCTCAAATACGGCCTAATATTGTGGTGATAATTTTCAACATGCCATTCTGAACAATTCATCACGTTTCGCACCAATCGACTGAACATCACGGGTTATTACGATGAATAATCATGCAATACGCCTGATCACAGTGATTTGCCTGGCTCTGGCCGGTACAGCCAAAACTCATGCCGGTACGACCGTTCCATCGGTTTATTCCACAGGCATCAATGATTTTTACAACCCGCTTTCGGGTGACAGTCTGGACTTCCATTACCAGCTCATCTCGGTCCCGGCCGGATCAGGTTTTGGGAACGGCACTTATCTCGCCAACGTGGCTGATGCGAAAGTATCAGGCTGGGCCAACAGCGGCACCAGCGCTCGCTGGATTGCTCCGGCCACCGATATTTCGTCAATGACATCGCTCAAGGCGACAGGTCAGTATATTTACGAGACCAAGTTCAACCTCGACCGTTTTGAAGCAAACACTGCCGAAATCAGTGGTCTCTGGGCGGTGGACGACTCTTCAGATGGCATTCTGATCAATGATGTACCTATTGGTTTTGCCCGCAATGGTACCAGTGAATTTTCAACGCTTCAGCCCTTCTCAATCACCAGCGGCTTCCTGCCGGGCATCAATTCACTGAAATTCATTGTGAATAATTTGCCGGGCTCCGATTCTATCAACCCAACCGGCCTTCTCGTCTCCATGACGGCAACAGCCACCCCGCTGGTGATCGTGCCCGAGCCGCTTTCGATCGTTTCAATGATTGGTGGCCTGACACTGCTTATCATTGCACGCAAAAGGTTCAGTTGAGCACGAATTTAACGAATTGGTTATGCGGGTAAACATTACCCGCATTTTTTTGAAACGTCCCTATTTTTTTTGTTAAGTTCTTGAAATCACCCGTTTGGATCTGTTAAATTTTGTGCACGATTCAATCGGTGCTTATTTCCAACATCTCTCCTCTGTTCCTGCTCTTTTGA
>JBILGL010000504.1:0-3723 GCA_044351075.1 Isosphaeraceae bacterium
ATGAATTCAATGCAATGGCATCAAATCGATCAATGCGGGAAAAACTTTCAATTGAATTTGGCCGGTTTCTGCCATGGCAGTGGCTCACGAATCATTTCATGCATGCCAATTGGGAACAGATGAAATTCTATGACAACTGTTAAATTGTTTTGAGTCAATCTGCATCAGCCACTGATAGAGGCTCAGTGGCTGTTTGCCTGCCGCGAAAGAGCTTTGCCAGGTCGTCAAAGAGTGAATAAGCAACCGGGGTAACGAGCAGCGTGGGCAGCAGAGAAAGCATCTGCCCGCCAATAATCACATTGGCAAGGCTGGCTCGGGCCGCTGCGCCCGGGCCACGGCCAAGCGCCAGCGGAATCATGCCAGCCACCAGCATCAGAGTCGTCATTAAAATCGGCCTTAAACGCGTGCTGTTTGCTTCCAGAATGGCTTTATCACGGTCCATACCGCCCCGGCGCAGCTCATTAGTATAATCCACCTGCAAAATGCCATTTTTCTTCACGATACCCACCAGCATGAAGATGCCGAAAATGGAATAAATATCAAGCGGTTGATTCAGAAATCGCAGCGAAAGCAGAGCAAATGGAAATGTCAGAGGCAAGGCCAGCAGAATGGTAATTGGGTCAACAAACGACTCAAACTGAGCCGCCAGCACCATATACATAAATACAAGCGAAAGCCCGAAGGCGATCAGGAAATTTCGAGCGACGTCGTCGAGATTTCGTGATTTAAATCCTTTTCGAAATTCATAGCCAGGCGGCATTCCGAGTGCGGCCGCTTCACGAACCATGGCATCCACGCCCTGACCGGTGGAATAGCCGAGTGCCAGATTCGCGCCGACTGTTGTTCGACGCTGTCGGTTCAGCCGCTCGATCTGTGATGGCCCCCGGCGCTCGTCGCTTTGTGTGATGCTGCCAATTGGGACCAATTCACGAGTGAGTGTAGAAGGCACCGTGAGATATTCAATGGCGTCTCTTGTATTACGCTGGCCGGGGCGGGCCCGCAGCCAGACGTCATATTGTTCGTCGCCATCCTTGAATGTCGAAACCGGCTCGCCCCCGACAAGTATCGAAAGACTTGTTGAAACCGTCGCCGCATCAACCCCCAGATCGGCCGCCCGGTCACGGTCAATGGAGACTTGAAGCTCAGGCTTTCGTGCCGATACGGTTGTATCGACATCGACCAGTTCCGGGCTTTTTCGCAGCCGTTCCATTAACATATCTGTATATGTATAAAGCACCTTCAAGTCGGGGCCGATTAAGTTTACGTCAACGGTTGAAGCCAGGCCGCCGCCACTTCGGCTCGAAGAATCGGAAACACTCCCGCGGAGGTCGGGGTATTGTGCCAGAATTTTACGCGCTTTGGCCATGACGTCAAACTGGCTGTAATCTCGCTCAGTAAGGTCAATCAGACGGACAAGAATTGAAGCACGGGTCACATCGCCCGAGCCACGTGCCACTCTTGAAGAAGTATCGCCAATTGTCGTAAGGACGCTTGTCACGCCCGACAGACGCTTGAGTTGCAATTCCAGTTCTTCAATGTCATGGTTGATTGATTCAAGATTCGAGCCGGGCTGGGCGATGACCTGCACAATGAATTCGTTGGTATCGTCTCGCGGAATGTATTCCAGCGGTGTCTGCCTCAATAATGGGTAACCAACAGCCATGCCCGCCAGACTCACGATCGCGACGAAATAACGGTGTCGCAGGCTCCAGCTCAAAATGCCGATATAAGCCCCTTCGACAATACGCCAGAGAAACCCGCTTTTGGAAGAGCCATGACTGGTGTCTTCCACCTTGAGAAATCGGCTGCAAAGCATGGGCGTGAGTGTGAAGCTCACAAACAGGCTGACCAGAATGGCAAATGCAATCGTCAGCCCGAAGCTGTTAAATAATCGGCCAATCTGCCCTTCCATAAATGCAACCGGGACGAAAATGACCACCAGCGAAAGCGATGTCGCGAGCACGGCCAGGGCAATTTCAGTGGTGCCAATAAGCGATGCCTTCATGGCGTCGAGCCCATGCTCTTCCATATGTCGGAAGATGTTTTCGTGCACCACCACCGCATCGTCAATCACAATACCGATTGCCAGAACCAGACCCAGCATGGTGATATTATTCAGCGTAAAACCCATGCCGTCCATCAGGGCGAAAGTCGCGATGATGGATGCCGGAATGGCCGAAGTGGCAATCAGGGTCGTACGCCAGTCGCGGATAAAGAGCAGAATGGTTATAGAAACCAGCAGGCCGGCGAGAAGCAGGTGTGTCTTGACTTCCTCAATTGATCGATTAATAAACACGCTTTGATCTGAGACCATGTCGATCTTCAAGTCTGCCGGCAAGGCGGCACGAAGGGTATTAACGCGTGCCTTCACATTCTCAACCACGGAAACTGTGTTTGCCCCAGTCTGCTTTCGCACGAAAAGTGCTACGGCCGGCTCGCCATCAAGCCGGGCCAGGCTACGCTGGTCTTCGATACCTTCTTCCGCGATGCCCACATCTTTAATGCGAATGGGGTAGCCTTCACGCGCGGCCACGACAAGCTCGTTAAAACGATTGGCCGACTCATATCGCCCGAGCACCCGCAAAACCAGCTCGCGACCGGGCTGATCAACACGCCCGCCAGGCAACTCCAGGTTCTGATTGGTCAGGGCCCGCCGCACATCTTCAATGGATATGTTGTACTGCTGTAATTTTTCGGTGTCGATGGTCACCTGTATCGTGCGCTGCTGCCCGCCAGCAATGGTCACGGCACCCACACCCTGAACGGTTTCAATATTTTCCTTGATGCGGCGGCGGGCAAGCTCGGTAATCTCGCGCAGGTCTCGCTTGCCCGAAAGGACAACTGTAATAACCGGCGAAGAGTCTTCGTCGAATTTGTCGATGACCGGAAGAGTCACGCCACGTGGGAGCTG
The DNA here is from genome assembly GCA_044351075.1 of Isosphaeraceae bacterium. Taxonomy (GTDB): domain Bacteria; phylum Planctomycetota; class Planctomycetia; order Isosphaerales; family Isosphaeraceae; genus QWQI01. Next base: position 2,912 of record JBILGL010000504.1, read on the forward strand.
ACTGACCATCGCATTGACTTTATTCTGCACTTCCTGCGCGGCCACATCCGGCGATTTTGAAAGCAGAAAACGGATGAAAACTCGGCTTACGCCTTCGGTGGTGATCGATCGCAGTTCGTCAATGCCTTCAATGGTATTGACGGCCTCTTCCAGTGGACGCGTAACCTGCGTTTCGACCTCTTCTACGCTGGCCCCGCGCAGGGTGGTGGTGATGAAGACAAATGGCAGATCAAGCCTGGGCTGAAGGTCAACCCCGAGGCGGAAATAAGAGAAAACCCCCAGAACGATCGGCAGTGCCGTCAGCATGGTCGTAAAAACAGGGCGGCGAATGCAAAGGCCGGAGAGGTTCATCAGCAGATACTCGGGAGTCGCGTCAAGGTCGGGGGGGAAGCCCGGTAATTCAGGCCAGCAGCGGCGCAATTGGTAGGATATTTCGCGGCATATTGATCTTAACACCCATAATTGGCGGAAACAAGCGATAAAACAGATTGTGCTTGATCAAGAAACAAATAAACAGGGCGGAGGGGAGATTCCGCCCTGCTGCGTGGCTGCCTTGCAGCCTGATTATTGCGAATCGATCATCCCGAATCAGACCTTTGCCGGCACCTCAAAGCCCTTGCGGTAAGGCCTGGTCAGCATGGCGTCGGCTTCGCTGTCGTTGACAAACGATTCAGTGGCCGGGTTAATCGTCAGCTTGCGGCCAAGCCTGTAAGCGATATTACCAAGGTGGCAATAGGCTGAGCTCAAGTGGCCCTGCTCAATATCGGCATTGAGTTTCTTGTGGTCGCGTGCACGCACGGCATCAACAAAGT
>JBILGL010000503.1:0-3723 GCA_044351075.1 Isosphaeraceae bacterium
CACTGGCCTGCGCCCGGTTGTCGCCCAGCAGGTAAAGTATCGATATGCTGAAGCCCTTGCCAATGCAGCGGGTCAGGATCCGGCTCGGACAAATGAAGCAATTACTGCCCTGCAGGAATATGTGCGAAGTTTTCCGGCCAGTCGAAACGCACCAGCGGCGCTTGAAGTGCTTCTGAATCTCGTCAGGTCGGGAGATGATAGTTCAAAGATTGACTCCATCATAGCTGATATGTCTAAAATTTCCGGTTCCCAGGGTCGTGCCAATCTCTTGAAAGCGGATTTACTGGTTGACAGAGGTCAGCCCGATGAATCCCTGAAACTGCTCGACACCGCCAGAACTCAGATTACAAAGGGCTCTGAGCTGGAACAATCGGCTCAGTCTATTCGCATCAAAGCGATGGTCGGCAAGAAAAGTTTTAATGAAGCCGAAAAACTGGCCCGAGATCTGATTGCGGCGGCTGATCCGAACGATTATGAATCGTTGGCCCCAGCCTATAATGCCCTTGGCGATTGCCTGCGTGCGGCAGGCAAGCCAAAAGATGCAATGATCGCCTATCTGCATACGGAGATTCTGTATGACCGGGCATCGGGTGAGCATGCCCGTGCTCTGGCGGCAATCACCGAACTTTGGCGAGTGCTGGAGAAGCCGGATAGAGCCGAACAGTCACTTTCCAAGCTGGCAACGACATATCCTCGTAGCCCCTGGCTGAAAAAAGCCCAAGGCAGCGGCAAATAATATCTCAGAAATTCAACCCAAAGCATCCACATCGGAGCACCTCTGGCATGTTACGAAGAATCCTCTTCCCGGCTTTTTTGCTGGTGCTTTCTCTGAATCTGGCATCGATTAAAGCTCAGGAAGCCGCGAAGCCAGCCGAGCCGGCAGCCAAAGCGGCTGAACCAGCCAAAGAAGCTCCGCCGGCCGAAGCCCCCAAAGCCGATGAGCCGGCCGCCGCTGCACCCGCTGCTGAAAACACGGCTCCTGCCGCAGCTCCGGCATCGGCTTCCTCAAAGGATGAAAGTCTGCTTTTCTGGATTTATAAGGCAGAAGGAATTTTCTTCTTTCCACAATTGTTAATGTCAATCATTCTGGTCGCGATGATTGTGCTTTATTCCATGCAGGTCAGTCGTAAGGAATTCCTGCCTCTTGATCTGGTGGATTCCATGGATAACCTGACTAAGGAAAAGAAATTCCAGGAAGCCTACGACACCGTCAAGAATAACAACTCACTAGGTGCCAGACTGGTTACGGCCGGCATTGTTCGCCTGCAAACTTCCGGTGGTCAATATGAACAGGCCGTTGAAGCCATGCAGGAGATCGGCGAAGACGAAGGCATGAAGTTTGACCATCGTCTGAGCTATCTCGCCATGCTGGCCAATATCGCCACAATGGTTGGCCTGCTGGGCACCGTCTGGGGCATGGTGGCGGCATTCATGGTCATCGCACAGAGCGACACAAGCCCCAAGCCCAGCGAACTGGCAACAGGCGTTAGCCAGGCACTGGTAACAACCGTCTGGGGGCTTTTGCAGGCCATCCCGGCGATCATTGGGCATACGGTGTTGAAAAACCGAATTTCCCGCATGATGCTCGAAACGGGCATTGCCGCCGAACGCATGCTCAGCAGATTCCAGAGCCTTTCCAAATCATCGAAGTCTTCTGCCGCAACTGTTACAACTTCGGGTGCCAGCCAGGCTCCCTGATTTGATTCGGCTCCGCCCGGAATTAAAAATCAAAATGTTTAACAGGCCTGGTGATTGACTATGAAACTGCGAAAAGCCCATGAAGTCAGTGAAGATGTCGCTCTCGACATGACACCCATGATTGATATGACATTCCAGCTCATCGCTTTTTTCATGTTCACCCTTAATTTCTCCAATGACCTGCTGGATGAACGCGTCGTTCTGCCGCTGGCCGATTCCGCCTCACCCACGACGCAGGCTCCGCAATCGCCGATTTATATTAATATGAGCCGCGACGGCAAGGTTTATCTCCTTGGCGGAGAAGCGGCCGATCCGGTTGCCGATTCTGCGACAATTCGTCGTCGCCTCGCTGTCGAAGCACAGATGGCCAAGGTCAATATGAAAGTTGCCGGTGCCGATACCAACAGCGGCCTCTGGACGACTGTCGTCATTCGTGCGGACGAGCGTGCACCATATGGTTCTGTTCAGCGTGTGATTCAAATTGCCCAGCAAACTGGCTTCACCAAGTTCTGGCTGCGGGCTACCAAATCTCAATAATTTTCGTCGAAGCACCGGGAATTGATACCACATGAAAATTCGCAAAACCGGCTCTTCTGACTCCAAGGTCACGCTGGAAATGACGCCCATGATCGACGTCGTCTTTCAGCTCCTTATTTTCTTCATGTTCACTTTCAAAATTGTCTCGGTTGAAGGTGAGTTCGCCATCACCATGCCCGCCGCCGAACAGGGCTCGGCCGCTCCAACAAGCGAGAACATCACAGCCCTGCCTGATATTCAGGTACAGTTGATGGCCGGTGAAACGGGCGATCTGGCAGGCATCCAGGTGGGCGATTCTGCCGTAAAATCAATGGATGAGCTGGCCGCCACACTCAAGGCAATTGTGGGCGATGATCCACAGATGGCCGCTGATGTGGAAATGAAGATCATTGCCCCCGACAATTTAAAATATGGTAATGTTGTTGCTGCCATCAATGCGGCGGCTCGGGTGAGAATACAGAAAATTAAGTTTACACCGCCTGGCGGCTGATCTTTCTTTACTCTGATGAAAAAACGCGGCAAGACACGAATCCAGCTCGACCCTGAAAAAATTCTGGCTACGGCAACAACGCTCTCTCTTCGTGTTGCAGAGCGATTTCCCGACTCAGGTCTTTCTCGACTCGCTGCTGAACTTGCTGAAATATCCCGCGGAACCTTACGCAATGTCGAGCGATCAAACAGGCGAATCCCGCTCATTCGTCTTGGTGCCTGGGGGCTCATCGGCATTGGGCTCTGGCTCGTCACGTTGATGACCCGGCAATTTCATCTCAATTGGGAAAATCTTTCGGATCTCAGTGACCCTGGCGATCTCATTCAGGCTGTGCAGGCTTCCATCGAAACCGCTGTCTTTATTGTTGCTTCGATTGCGTTTTTCTTTGGCTGGGAAAATCGGGTCAGGCGCAATCGGGCCATGGTCGCGCTTCATGAACTTCGCACTCTCGCCCATCTGGTTGATATTCATCAGCTTAACAAAACGCCAGACACAGTCCGTTTCAGCGGGACTATGACAAAAAATTCGCCAGTCAGACGACTGACTCCGTTTGAACTGGCTCGTTATTTCAGCTATTGCACCGAGATGCTCTCGCTCGTCGGTAAGCTGGCCATGCTCTATGTCCAGAATTTTCCTGACCCAGTTGTTTTGCAGGCTGTTGATCAGATCGAAGACCTGACAACTGGTTTGTCATCAAAAATCTGGGAAAAAAGTATGCTCCTGACCCCCGACGCCGATCGGATGACCAACCCTCAAGGGACAATACAAAAACAACTGACAGAGGATGATACGAGCCAATCAGGAACTACCGGCGGCTGATCGTTTTCTTTTCAAGGGACTTCTGGAAACATGCCAGCGAATTTTGCCTGATCTCTCTAAATACATACAAATTCCCCATTGTTTTTATTTAATGCAGCAACTTTATTTAACCTGATCGCTAACTTTCTGAAAAAATGAGAAGAAAATCAACATTTTTCCACTTTTTTATCCTACGTCGG
>JBILGL010000669.1:0-3714 GCA_044351075.1 Isosphaeraceae bacterium
TGACAGGTCAATACACGAATACTGAGCAACAATATTTGAGCATACCGCTCAAACATTGTCCATACATGAAATTATCACAACGGAAGCCGACAACCGGCCTCCGTTGTGAATCTTACAGAGCAGAGGGAGAGTGCCAGATCACTTGATCTTGACGGTGGCACCGGCTCCTTCGAGTTCCTTCTTGATCTTGTCGGCTTCTTCCTTCGGAAGACCAGCCTTGACGCTCTTTGGTGCGCCTTCGACCAGTTCCTTGGCTTCCTTGAGGCCAAGACCGGTGATGGTGCGGATCACCTTGATGACGTCAAGCTTCTTGTCGCCAAAGCCTTCCAGAACGACTTCAAATTCGGTCTGGGCGGCGGCAGCGACAGGAGCATCGCCACCGCCGGCAGGAGCAGCAGCAACAGCCACTGCGGCAGCGGCGGGTTTAATGCCGTGAACGGTTTCGAGGTAATCACCGAGCGCCTTGGCTTCAAGAACGGTCAGCTTGACGATAGAGTCGCCGAGCGTACGGATCGACTCTGGGAAAGAAGCAGCATCTGCACTAGCCATGGTAAGTTATGATCCTTTCGACAATAATTCACTGAGATTCACACATGATGATCGTTTTGGCGGTTGATCGGAAAAGCATCGGATCAGACCCAGGCCATAACGACGATGGAAACCCCTGCCGCTTATTCAGCGGACGTGGCGGCACCACCTTCTGCGATCGTTTGCAACTGACTTGCCAGCTGGCTTGCCGGACTGTTGGCCAGGGAAATAACGCGCTGGGCCGGAGCAATCGCGAGAGCTGCCACACGGGCGATCAGCGATTCGCGGCTCGGCAGTTTGGTCAGATCCTCGACAATGCCTGGGTTGATGACGGTGCCGTCAACAACGCCACCTTTAATTTGAGGCTTCTTGAGCTTTTTGACCTGAGCACTGACAGTTTTCGCCAGCTCGGCGATACCGTCACCGCCCCAGACCATCACGCTCGGACCGTTGAGAATCGAATCAAGCCCACTGATTCCAAGATCTTCAAGCACCTTGGAAGCAATATTGTTTTTGATTGTGCGGACTTTAATCGACTTCTGACGTAAGTCTCGGCGGAACTGATGTTCTGAGATTGCGTCAAGACCCTTCATGTCCAGAACCAGAAGACTACGTGCGTCTCCAAGGTCCTGCTTCAGCTGGGTCATCATGATTTCTTTAACGTAACGACTCATGACTTGAGTTAACTCCTATCTCCAGGAAAGTTGTCAAGCCTGAACACGGATTCCGGGACTCATCGTCGCGGAGATCGTGATTGACCGTATGAACACACCTTTGGAGGCGGACGGTTTCAGGCCACGGAGATAGGTAAGGAATGCAAGGATGTTTTCGATGAGCTTTTCATCGTCAAAACTGAGCTTGCCAACAGGTGCGGCAACATTGCCACCCTTGTCGTTTCGAAACTCAATCTTGCCAGCCTTGAATTCACGCACGGCAGCAGTCACATCGGTCGTTACTGTTCCAGATCGGGGTGAAGGCATCAGGCCACGCGGACCCAATACTCTTCCCAGCGGACCAACCAAGCCCATCATATCCGGCGTCGCAAGAGCAACGTCGAAATTCATCACCCCATCCTTGACCTGCTTGGCCAAATCATCCGCACCGACAATGTCGGCACCGGCAGCTCTGGCTTTTTCAGCGTTCTCGCCCTGGGCGAAAACAGCAACGCGAACGGTTTTTCCGATCCCATTGGGCAGGCCGACCGCGCCACGGACGTTTTGGTCACTCTGGCGAGGGTCTATGCCCAGATTGGTCGAAACTTCAACCGTCTGGTCAAATTTGGTGGTGTTAAAGGACTTAAGTTGGCGCACCGCTTCAGCAAGAGGGATCGCCTCTTCTGATTTCACCCGCGACAATAGAGCATTGTAACGCTTTGAATGCCTGGGCAAGTGGCGCGCTCCTTTCAAAAGGTTGAGGAGTGCTCCCGCCATAGGTTCACATCAGCCGGCCGGGCGGTTGCAGCCTGGAAGATGAAAGACCAGCGTCTTATGACTTAATTTTCGACAACAATTCCCATGCTGCGGGCCGTACCGGCAATCACGCGGCAGGCGTGATCAATGTCACGCGAATTCATGTCGTTAATTTTGGTTTCGGCAATCTTGCGCACCTGAGCCATTGATACCGTGGCAACCTTCACCTTGTTCGGTGTGGCTGAGCCGGAGGCAATACCTGCCGCCTGCTTGAGCAGAATGGCGGCCGGTGGGCTCTTTGTGATGAATTCGAAGGAACGGTCGGAATAGACGGTGATTTCGACCGGGATAATGGTGCCCTTCATTTCCTTGGTCCGTTCGTTGAACTGCATCACGAACTGACCAATGTTCACACCGTGCTGACCCAGAGCCGGTCCGACGGGTGGAGCAGGTGTCGCCTGGCCGCCAGGACACTGCAATTTCACTTTAGCTGTTGCAACCTTCGCCATTTTATGCCTCAAACGCCAAGCTGGTGGTTGGTGAAACCACCTGTCAAATCAATCAGATCTTTTCAACCTGCCAGTATTCCAGATCGACCGGTGTCGGACGATTGAAAATGATCAGCATGACCTTGATCATGCCTCTGCCTTCAACCACTTCCTCAACCGTTCCTTCGAAATTCTCAAATGGCCCGTCCTTGATCTTCACGCGGTCGCCACGCTCAAGATCAATACGAACCTTGGCTGTCTCTTCTGCCTTGACAGGTGTCACCTGACCAAGCATCTGCTTGACTTCCTGGTCGGACATCCGCGAGGGAGAGCCATAGGCACCGACAAAATCACCCACTCCGGGCGTATCACGCACCAGGAACCAGGTTTTGTCGTTAAGTTCCATGTTGACCATAATATAGCCGGGATAGGTCTTACGCTCGACATCACGTTTGCGATTGTTCCGGATCTCCGTTGTTTTTTCGGTCGGAACCACAATCTGACGGAAGTATCGATCGAGACCTTCTACTTTTACCCGACGCTCAAGAGCCTTGAGGATCGTGTCTTCACGCGAGCTCTGAACCTTGAGGACGAACCACTCAATATTGGCTTCCTCGTCGGGTTCGGTTGGCTGAGGAAGGTCAGGTACTTTTGCCATGATCGTCGTTATTTGCCTGGTTTGAGTTCGATAAGAGAGGATCAGGAAATCCTGAGAACGCCAATCCACGTGAGCAGGGTGGACCAGACTTGATCAACTACCCAAAGATAGGTCGTCATCAGTACAACGACTACCAATACAACAGTCGTGGCACGCTTTAAATCGTTCCAGGTCGTCCACGAAACCTTGTTCATTTCGGCTTCGGTGGCGATCAAAAATTCAGCAAATATCGGGTAATTCACAAGGCGGAAAATGATCCAGCCGAAGAGACCAGCAAAAATTGCAGGAATTCCGATGCGTGAGAGAGGCTGGCTGACCCATGCAGGAGTCGAAACCACTGTTAACGTCTCGTGCAATTGCCAGAGGCCACCGAGCAGAATCAGGCCAAGTGCCACTGCCGTCGCTGTGCGAGCGCTAAAGCCCTGTAGTGGCTTGTAGCGATCAACCGAGAAGAGATTTGCAAAAAATTTAGAAATTTCGGAAACACCGGAGGAAGCCGATGAAGGCACCGATTTTTTTGCATCTTCCCTTTTTGGAAGATTATCAGATTTTTTTTCTTTCTTCTCAACCTTAGCCATGCTCGGCCTCAATTCGACTCATCATTCAGATCGACTTAACACGAGCGGAGGGA
>JBILGL010000505.1:0-3708 GCA_044351075.1 Isosphaeraceae bacterium
CTGTGAATAAACCAACAGCAAACGTAAGAAATGCGAGGACGCGCATCACGACCATGCTCCCACGATTGAAAACCAAACCGCCGTGTTTTCCGAATTCAGTTTCAGATTGACTGAATGCCAGAAGTCCCGAAAAACGGGGCGTGGCCTGGCCTCGCCGGCAATGGTGGTGGACGGTTTTGTGACGTGAGTCAAAAACTGCCGACAGACTTTTAAAACGAGTCTGATGTGGGCCATCGTCAAGCGGGCATCCTGCCAGAACTGTGGAAATTCGCCTTCCTGGCGAACCAAGAAACCTGACGAAAGAGCTTTCGTCGGGTGCTGCGTTCCAGGCTGCTCCCTGCGATTTTCCCAAACGGTTCCACCGTTGGCATCGCTGACCTGTCACGTTGCAGTGCCTCTTATATGCCAAAGTGCAGAATGACGCTATATCAATTTCGACAATTCCAGACGCCCTTCTTCACTCTTTTCTAAAAAAACTTAACCTTATAATTTTAAGCAAGTTAGCAATTTTGCTTATTGGATTTTCCTCCGAAAAAACCTCTCCCGAACACCAAAAAAACGTACAGAAAGGCCATTTATTTTGATCCAGTCATTTCAGTATTCCCTGAAACAATTGAAAACTATCATATTTTTCCACCCTTCCCGCGTATCATGGAAGAGTGATGGTAAAAGACGCCCTGATCACTTCAGCATTCAGGATCAGTTCATGCACCACGTGGCATTTATCGGAACAGGCGGCTTTGCGACATCGCTGGCGATTCACTTAAATCGTCTGGGCCGAAGTGTTTGCCTTTGGGGTCGCGATGCCGAATACTGCCGCATCATGGCCGCCACACGTGTTAACACCCGCCACCTGCCCGATGTTCCCATTCCTGCCGATATCCTGATCACCGGCGAAATTTCCCTGGCGGTAGCCGAAGCAGAGCTCGTCATCGCCGCCACACCAACGGCCCATCTTCGCCAGACTTTGCACCAACTCGCCGGCCAAATTCCCGCTGGCATTCCGATCCTTTCAGTCGTGAAGGGGCTGGAAATCGGTACGCTGAACCGGCCCAGCGAGATCATTCGGCAGGAGCTTGGCGACCGCGAGGTGGCCGTGCTCAGTGGCCCAAGCCATGCGGAGGAAGTGGCACAGGGTCGGCCGACGTCGCTGGTGATCGCCTCACAGTCGCCGAGTTTGGCAGGCGAAGTGCAGCGGCTCTTTGGCTCGCGATCGCTGCGGCTATATCTGAATGATGATCCGCTGGGTGTTGAGCTGGCAGGGGCCCTCAAGAATATCATGGGTATCGCGGCGGGCGTTTGCGATGGCCTTGGCCTGGGCGACAATGCGAAAGCGGCCCTGATTACGCGGGGCCTGGTGGAAATGACCCGTTTCGCAGTGGCTCAGGGTGCGTCGTTCTCGACCTTCTTTGGACTGGCTGGTGTGGGCGATTTAATGACAACCTGCTTCAGTGGTCATGGCCGGAATCGCGCGATGGGCGGACAGCTTGCCAGCGGAATGACACTTGAGCAGGCACAAAATTCAACGATGAATGTGGTTGAAGGGGTTTATACGGCCCGAAGCGTTGCGGCAGCCGCGCGGATTCAGCAGATCGAGATGCCGATTACCGAAGCTGTTGAAAAGATCATTGATGGCCGCGTGTCGGCTCGTCAGGCAGTGGAAGAGCTGATGAGCCGCCCAAGTGGCATGGAAACGTATCAGATGCCGGGAAGTTAAGCATAAATGATGACTGGTTTTGAGCAATGACCGGTCAGGCAATTGGCGTAAAACTTGACTTTTGTTCGGAAAAATCGAAGAGTTATTTAGGTATGTGGTCTTCGAACCACTCCCCGACACGTCACTACCCTTCGATGAGGACTTGCCCCATGAATACCCGTGATGCTCGACGATCGGTCTATACCCTCAGCCGCTTTCAGATCATTGCCGAAGCCCTTGAAAAAGTGGACCGGCAGGGCAAGGCCAAGGCCGATAGCGCTGTGGTGAAGGTGACGAATATGTGGGGCCATGAGCTGGCGGAGCCGGTCATTCTCAAGACGGAAGACCAGGCCTTTGACTTCTATGCTGAGAATGTGATCTCAAACGAAGCCTTTGCCCCGCCACCCTTTGTGTCATTTGCGACGAAAAAGGATCTCAAGAACGTCTTCAAAAAGCTAACTCAATGGGAGCAGCAGGCCCGGCGCGAAAAACCACCGCAGGAGCCAGAAGCCGATGACCAGCCGCCACCGGCTGATCCAACACCCTGAGCCTTTTGACCTAAGGCCGCTCTTTTCTTCAAAGCCATGCCCACGCGGTATGGCTTTTTTGTTTGAGGCCATTGCTCGAGGCAAACGGCCAATTGACGCTGGCGGAACTGGCCAACTAATGATCATCATGGCAGGGTGATGTCGTTCGCTCTGGCGGGCCTGAAAATGCCTTGCACTGTTACTTTTGACCCGGCCAGTGTTGATAATCATGGGGCGATTGAAACAAAGCCCACAGGCGACAAACTGCAATGGTGATATGAGTAATTTTTTTGTTCTTTTTGAAACTGCGATTTTGAGCGAATGATTATTGATTGTGGCAACTGCTGAGACTTCTATGAGTAGTTATTGCTTTTCACCGAACACAGCTCGGTGGCTACTGGGGAACACCGAGCACCAGCTCGGTGGCTAATCCTGTTTAATGCCAGTCGCTGGGTGTACTGGCGAGCCCCGCCTCAGAGAACTCGGTACATTCTCAAGCCCCAAAAATCCATTCAACATTCGCGGCGATGGTTTGTTTATTCCTTTTCACCGAGCTGGTGCTCGGTTCCCCCGGAATCACTGACTCCCCCGCCGAGAACACCGAGCACCAGCTCGGTGGCTACTGGGAATACCGAGCACCAGCTCGGTGGCTATTCCTTTGTAAAGCCAGTCGCTGGGTAAACTGACGAGTCACGCGTTAGAGAACTCGGTACATTCTCAAGCCCCAAAATCCCTTCAACATTCACGACGATGGTTTGTTCATTACTTTTCACCGAGCTGGTGCTCGGTTCCCCCGGAATCACTGACTCCCCCGCCGGGAACACCGAGCACCAGCTCGGTGGCTAACCCTGTGTAAGGCCAGTCGCTGGGTGTGCTGACGAGCCCCGCCTTCACCGGGTTCTGCTGGATATAGGCAAGAGTAGCGTAAAAGTGCTTCTCATCTCGGATGTAGCGGTCCCAATATTCCCGCATCCAGAATTCTCCATTGACACAGGTGGAGCGGAACAGCGCTTTGAGCCGTTTACCAGTATAACTTTTCCAAGATTGCACAATTTTCGGTAAGCTTGCTGTCTCGTACATTCGTATCAGCACATGGACATGGGTCGGCATCACAACCCAAGCTATGAGATCATAACGTTGACCATGAAAATGTCTCCAGTTTTCCATAACACATTCTGCGGCGACTGTTTCGCGTAAAATACCGCTGCCATACCCTTGATCCAGCATTTCTTCAATTCGTCGTCGTCGCTCAGTGTCCATGCGTTCTGGTGGCATCAGGCGAATCTCATTCTCCATCTCTGACAGAATCGCTGAAGGAAGACTATCTGCTAATCGGTAAGTGATGAATTGAATAAGATCCGGTTGGTCCCAATGGGGTAAATAACGACGATACCAACCCTTGGGAACCCCATTCGATTGATTCGGCTCTTTGGTTCTCTCCGAACCTGCGTTCGAATTTCCCTGCTTGTCCGCTGACACCCCGGG
>JBILGL010000506.1:0-3680 GCA_044351075.1 Isosphaeraceae bacterium
GTCGATCACCAAGCCGCCATCCGCCAATAAAACGACAAAAAGATTTTATTATCCATTTAAGTGACTCTACCTTCGACTGTTTTTCAATCATTTATCTCACGGAGCCACAAAGCCACAGAGATGAAAAACTTAAACTCAATTCATAAAGTAAACCGGAGTTGACACGACTTTTAGGAATTTTCCTGATAATCCACATTTTTAAGAATAAGGCGAAAGTGGCTAACCCGAAGCACAAGATTTGAAGTTGCGATTTGTATCGTCGATTTGCTGAATTCCCAGAATACGCTACGATTATTCATTTGGCCGGAGGTAATAACTATTCATAGGCAGCTCCTTCGGAGCCCAATAATTCAATGCCTATTCTTATTAATGGCCAGAGGCCATACCTATTAACAGACGGCTCCTCTGGAGCCGCAATTTAAGGCTGCACGACACCAAAATCGCAACTTCAAAGCTTGCAATTTAAGTTAGCCTGTTGTCGTGAAAGAGCGGCCAAATAAAGTGCGAAAGTCGGGTAAATAATCAAATTCATTCAACGAACGACCTGCACACCGGCGCAGGAGTTCATCGAATTCTGACTTATCGTGGAGAAAGTTGATTAGTCGGTGATTTTGACCGATTCGATCACGGGCACCACCTGCCGCCGATCAGGACGCTCGGCGAAGCTGGTCACGATATTCGCAAGTGTTCGCCTGGGAAGCACTTCAGCAATGACTTTTGCATTTTTTGTGATTTGAATCGGGGCATCAAGGTCAGCCTGATCGTCGTTTAACAGCAGGCGAAACTGGCTCACGCCTTCGTTTTTTTCCACCTTGAATTCCTGGCCCTTGCGCGAAACGACCAGCTCCTGCCCGGCTTTAGCTGCTTTGGCTTCCTGCCCCAGCCAGTAGAAACGGGTGTGAATCACGTCGTCCTGCCGCCAGGCGACACGATCGGGATTCAAATTACGCGAAAATTTTTCCATCCATGGAATTGCCACCTTATCTTCGCCATCCATCCAGTGCCCTTTGCCTTCATAAATCTTTACGAAGTGCACATAACCGTTCGGATCATTCTTTTGCAGCTCATCCAGCCGTTTGGCCCAGTCCGAGGCAATCTTGTTACGATTATAGGCGGCATCATTCCCGCCCATTTGCAGGGCAAAGGGCAAATTTCGCAGGCCCAGCGGCTGCGTTTCGTTTGGATGCCCGGCCATCATCGCCGCCGCGGCCAATTGATCGGCCATCCGGGGCGCAAGTTGATAGACACCATCGCCACCGGCTGAATAGCCCATGATGTAAACCCTGTCAGGGTCAACACCCTCCACAATCACCATGTCTTCAATCAGGCGGGTGTACATGGCGTCGATATGCCCCTGATGCCACAAGTCCCATGTGTCTGTCGGGGCCCGGGGAACCAGATAAATTCCTTCATTCAGCTTATATAGCCGCTTCTGATTCTCCCATTGCCGGTCATTAACGGCCTTGGGTGCACCCCCGCCGCCATGCATCGAGATCCAGAGCGAATGCCCTTTGGCCGGCTTTTCACCAAATTTTTTGTAGGTGAATGGCATCGAACGATCGCCCAGCCTGAGCACGCCCGACTTCAATTCCTCAGCCCGCTCGGCCTTCACCGCAGCGGCATGGGCCTGCCAGAGCAGATCAGCAGCCCTGCGTGCATCGTCTTTTGTCAGGGGCGTTGCCGCCAGAGCTTCCGGCAGCTTGACTTCAGCCGGCTTTTTTGTGCCATCAAGCAGTTTCTCAAATTCCGCCACGGCAGAAGCTGATTTTGCCATATCGGCAGACCTGACAGCCGTCAGATTCATTGCGATCAAAAATGCCGCAGCAAGTCGATGAAATTTCATGATCTTTTCCTGAACTTTGGCGCAATGTCTGACTTTAGTCAATTTTGAGCTGGCTGTTGGAATCAGGCATCTCAAGCTTGCCTGACCTGGCTATTTTGCCTGAGCTGTCAACCAGTTGCCACTCGTAGGAGCGGCCGCCGGCCAGGTCAAATTCCATGGTTTTTTCCACTGGTGAAGCCGCCACCAGTCGCCCATCAAGCCGAATTTGCAGGCTTTTCTGCCCATCGGCATCGGCTGAGGCCACTTTCAGCATGCGGCGCTTGGTGTACCAGCGTGTGACATCTTCGGCGGCAATCCACTTCAGCTCGCGGTTCCAGATCAGCGGAAAGTGTGTCTGGGTCTTGAGATAGCTTGTGGCATAGATTCGGTTCATCGGCTTTGATTCATCAGCCTTGGCGGCATTGCCAAGAAACCACGTTTCATCAAGCCGCGAGGGCTCGCAGGCCCCCACAAATCGCCACTGATTGGTGAAAACCTCAACCCAGCTATGATTGCCGCGAACGGTCGTCCAGCTTGGCGTGCCGACAAATCGTGCCGGGATGCCCACCGCCCGACAGGCGTCGATCAGAAGGATGGAAAGCCCTGTGCAACTGGCAAATTTGGCCTCAATTGACTCAAACGGGCTCTGGTCGGGCTTGGGTCGTTTGGTGGCGTGGTATTTGACGTCAAAAGTTTTGAAGACTTCGATATTCAGCTTCGCCACAGCGTCTTCAGCCGATTTCAGCCCTTTGACCATCGGCAGGAAGCGATTCATGAAGTCTTCACGCCAGTCGTCGCGGCGTTCGTTAATCGAGGCATAGGGCAAAACCTGCTCGTGAAAGAGCTCCAGCGGCACGGCCGAAGCCCAGGGGGTGGCTTTGCGGGCCTCGTGTGCCAGCCTGACATTTTTCAGGATAAACTCTGGCTTTAACGACTTAAGATCTTGCTCAGGCATATTTTCCAGCAGAAAGACGAGCGATGGCCTGAGCTCAGTCGGGGCAGAGGCCAGAAGATTTTTCCAGCCATTGGCTGTGTCACCGGCAACGGCAAATTGCGTATCCAATTTGGCGGAATTTGTCGAATCAGCCGCCTTCACAGAGAGGGCGACGATCGAAAAAATCATCAAACCAAAAATGCCCGGGGAACGTAACAAACCGCAGTGTTGACCCAATGGCAGGGCGAAGTAGCGATTGAACATCAAATTGACCTGTCAGTTGCGGGAACCGGACTCAGCCAGCGGGGTTGGAAATATCTGACAAAAAATGTAGCAGATTTTTGTGACAGAGTCACGCGAAAAGAGTCTTGCCATCCCAATTTCCACTTTGGTGAAACCATGAATTTCCTATCACTTACCCCCCAACCACCCAATTGCTGAAGAATCATCTTGTCAGGCATGAGAAAATGGGGTATATTGAATAAAACAGTCCGATTGATTCGGTCATACTTGCCAAGCCCCGTAAGCCATTGCTCAGGAACCAGTAAGCGTTTTCCCCAAACCTTTTTCAGCGAAAAGAGCCATGCAGCATTTCATTCATGAGCATCTGATTCGCAACCTGCCCGTCTGGGGTGCGCTCGCGCTCTCCACTGTTTCGGTGGTTTACACTTCCTACGAGCACCAGAAATTGCTTACGCAGCCGGCCGTTGCGGAGAGTCGCCCGGTATCTGCCGCCACATTTCAAGCGATCCAGCCGCTCGTGCCTGTTGATCTGGCCAGAGTGCCCGGCCGTGTCGAAGCGATTCCCGAAAACGTGGTGCGGATCATGCCCTATAATGACTGGCCGCTGTTGCAAGTCTCTGTGCATGAAGGCCAGAGGCTGAAATGGAGCCGGGAGAAGGGGTCGTGGGTGGGCGATTCGCC
>JBILGL010000070.1:0-12101 GCA_044351075.1 Isosphaeraceae bacterium
TTTGATTGACGTCCGTGACCGTTTCAGACGTTGATTGCAGCCGGAAAGGACGTTGACGCATGAACCGGGAAGATTCAGACAATCAGGAAATGGAAGAAGGCGAGGCGGGTGGAGAACTACCGCCGGAAGACGCCAAACCAGCCTCGCCACCCCAGGCAGACTTGCTGCGCCGATCAACTGAAAAGCTCATGATTCTGCCGGATGACCTGGACGAAGGTGAGTTCGAAGAAATTGAGCGACTGCACGAGGAAGAGCCCGAAACTACCCGCACGATTTTGATCACCGGGGCAACAGGCAATATCGGCAGTAAGCTGCGTGAAGCCTGGGAAGGGCTATACGACCTGATTCTGATTGATGCACACGGCGACCCGGACGACCCGGATATTATCGAAGCCGATCTCTCAGTGTGGGATCAGGAATGGGTCGATCTCTTTGCTGAGGTTGACACCGTGATCCATCTGGCAGGCAATCGCGACGAGTTCGCCCCCTGGCATGACTTGGCCGACCCGAATATGGATGTCTTTGCCAACGTCTTAAACGCCGCTGTGCTTAACGAAGTGGAACGCTTTGTCTTTGCCAGCTCGAATCATGTGATGGGCGGCTATCGCGAAATCGAAGAGTTGCCAATCACAACGGATTTGCCCCCCCGGCCTGATGGCCCTTATGGCGGCACGAAGCTGATGGGCGAACGGCTGGGCCGATCGGCTGCTGAAGCTTATGGTCTGGTGTTTATTGCCCTGCGGCTGGGCTGGGTGCAGGATGGCCCCAATTCACCACAAACACTGCCTGACGAATGGAACCGTCAGCTATGGCTCTCTAATGAAGATATGCTTCAGCTCTTTGAATGTACCGTTGAAGCCGACATGGAAGACTGCAATTTCCTGATCGTCAACGGTATGAGTAACAACAACGGCATGCGCTGGGATCTGACAAACGCCGCCGAGTGGCTTGATTATCATCCGGAAGACGATGCCTACGCCGTGATCGACGGCCTGCCGGACGACGTCTGATACAAGACGCGTAACTAAGCAAAAGGCCAGAATGATTGTTCTGGCCTTTTTTTTCGATATTATCTACCTGCTGGCAAAGTTTATTCGCCGGCTTTGTCGGATGCGGATTTATCTGATTCCATCAGGGCTTCCACAGCCGCTTCAAGGCGGAAGAGCGGCTGGCCACCGACGATCGTCATGCGCACCTTGCCTGAACGATCCATGAAGAGGGTTGTCGGATAACCTTCAAAATTCGGCACCTGTTTCTGGGTCTTTTCATCGCCCAGCACGCAGGTGTAAGGCACCTTCATGCGCTTGTTGAATTCCTTGATGGTCTTGATGTCCTCTTTCTTGTCGTCGCCACCTTCATAGTTGATGCCAACGATCTCCAGGCCCTTAACCTTATATTTGGCCAGAAGGTCGATGAAGTGAGGAATCTCTGCGCGGCAGGGCGGGCACCACGTTCCCCAGATATCAACGATGGTGTATTTACCTTTGTAATCAGCCAGCTTCACCTTCTTGCCATCAAGGTCTTCGAGCTCGAAATCAAACTTGAAATCCTTATGGGCGGCGATCATTTCGGCAAATTCTTTTTTGGCTTCAGCCAAAGCCTTGACTTTCAGTTCCTTGATCATCGCCTTGAAATCTTCTCGGTCGCGCAGGCTTTTCAGGTCGGTATCGGTTTCAACCTGACCAACATTGTTCACACCCGCTTCAAAGGCTTCTTTCAAAGAAGCCATGGCAGCATCGGCCTTGCCGGTTTTTGCCAGCACACAAGCCTCGTTGTAATAAACTGTTTCGGCAATGAACTTGAGCTGAGGAGCCGTGACTTTCTCAGACTTCAACAACTCGCGAAGCGTTGTCGCAGCCTTCAGAAAATAAGGCTCAGCCTTCTTTTCGTCATCCTGTGCTGTGCGCATGCCAGATGTTTCGAGAATCTGGACAAGCAGCATCTTCGCTTCGCGGTCTTTCGGATCCGCCTTAATACCGGCTTCAAGCGTATTGATCGCCTTGTCAAAATTCGGATTTTCCGACTTCTGAAGTTCTTCAATCACTTTCTTAACAACGGCCGATCCAATACCAGGCGCCTTTTTCGCTTCCTGTGCTGTGGCGACACTGAAAATAGAGGCGACCAGCAGGCCTGCCAGAATTTTCCGAGAGAACATAACGCAAGACTCCATCATTGATTGGATTTGGTCAGGCAGATTTTGGCAGACATCGGCCAAATATTTGACCCGGATTCTCTTATCATATCCAAAACATAAATCGGAGAGGAAGTAGGCGAGGGTGGCAAATCAATTGACAGAATCTGATTAGCCACTCTATGATTGCTGAAAAAATAGCCTGATTAACGGATCAGGTGATTTTTTCTGACAAAAAAGACTATTTCCACTGTACTTACAGAAAATAAGGTCAGGGAGAGGGCCATCCATTCGATGTCGGGCAAGCAGCGGATCGTCTGGTTCTATGATATGAACGCCACCCGAAATCCGGCCGGGGTTACGCGTCATGCCATGGCCATGCGGGACGAACTGGCTCAGGCCTCAGTCTCAGGGCTGGTTGACCTGACTCTCTGCTCCGGCCGAATCAACGACCCCGACATCCTCGCCCAATGGCAGCGGCAGGAAGAGATCAAAAAGTGCGAGCTGCCGCTCTCTGCCCGGAATATGCTGCGATTCTGGCGGATGGCCAACTGGCCACCCATGAGCTTCTGGTCAGGGCCCGCCGAATGGATCTACTCACCAGCCGAATTCTCCATCGCCAAGGGCAGGGCGAAACTCGCCGTCACCAGCCACGACCTGCTGCAAGACCTTCAGTGGCAGCCGCCCCGCCGCATGGCCATGCTTGATCAGCTCTTCCCCAAGGCTGATCTCGTGCTCTCCGTCTCCCAGTTCAATACCAATCAGCTCCTGCGAAACTATCCCTTCCTCGAAGGTCGCATCGCCCAGGTGCCTAACGCCCCTGACACTCTCTTCAAGTCGCCCGCCACCGCCGAAGAACGTGCCGCCGTAAGAAAACAGATCGGATTGCCCGCCGACAAGCCTTTTCTGCTGAGCGTGGCCAATTTTCAGCCCAGAAAGAATCTGCACCGGCTCGTGAAGGCCGCCGCCATGGTGAGCGAAATCGCCTCGGGTGAAATCGCGCTGGTGCTCGTCGGTGAAGGGCTGCATGATGAAATCATCCGCCTGGAAGCCACCATTCAAGAATGTGCCAGGCCACGCATGCTCGTTCAGATCACCGGCTACCTGCAGGGCGAAAGCCTGAGGGCCGCTTATGCCGAAGCTGCCGGGCTTGTTTTTCCGTCTCTCTGCGAAAGTTTCGGGATCCCGGTGCTTGAAGCCATGAGCCAGAATTGCCCGCTGGCACTGGCCAATTCCACCAGCCTGCCTGAAATCGCCGGTGAGGCAGCATTTTATTTTGATCCGACAAGTGAAGAAGCCATCGCTTCCAGCATTCGTCAACTGATTGACGATCAAACAGGCGTCGAAGAGCGAATTGAAATCGGCAAAAAGCTGGTGGCTCAATATTCCTGGAAGAAATCGGTCGATGATCTGCTGCAGGCCATTCGCAATCGATCGTAAAAAGAGCAGGGCGGGACAGGCGATGATATTGAAAAGCCAGGCCGTTCTACCCGGCTTTTCGACTTGAATCCCCTCTCCCATATGCCTTTTACTCTTTCTCTTTCAGACGCGTGAGGAATTCAACCACGTCGCGAATCTCTTTTTTCGTGAGCTTCGTGGCCAGGTCTGCCGGCATGGCTGAAATGCCCTTGGCCCGCTCCTCAATTTCTTTTACAGGCACAGCCACCAGCTTGGCTTCGGCTGTAACGACCACCAGCTCTTCGGGCGTCTCCTTGCGCAGCACACCTGCCACAACCGTACCATCTTTCAGGCCCAGAACCACCGACTGAAAGCCGTCGGCAATCTTGGCATTCGGGTTCACAATTGATTCCAGAATGGTGCGACGGTCATAGCGTTTGCCAATCCCGTTGAGCTCCGGGCCGACATTCCCGCCCTTGTCTCGCACAATATGGCATCGCAGGCAGGCTCCCGCCGTGCTATTCAGAACAACCGTCCGCCCCTCTTCCGGCCTGCCGCCTTCCAGGCATTCCAGATAGGCAGAGAGCGGATCCGCCGCGTTCTTTTTCGCCAGAAATTTCTCTACCAGCGGGGCCAGTGTGGTTTTCTCGGCTTTGGCCCGCTCCGTGGCTGCTTCCAGCAAGTCAAGCCGCACAGCGGCCGGCACTTTTTCTTCTGTCAGGCGATTCATCCAGTCCGCCAGCAGGGCATCAGCGCGGGCGTCCTGCATGGCGGCCAGCGTGGCAAAAGCCGACTGTTTTTCGCGGTTCGAGGCATTCTCAAGCACGTCGCGAATCAGCTCCACAGCCCGGCCCGGCTCAAGCGTTGCCAATAGGCTCCGCCCTTCTGTGCGGAAAACCGGGTCTTTACTGGCCACGGCAATTTCCACCACGGCCGAAAGACCTGAAGCATCAATCGCCTTGAGAGCCCTGAGGGCTTCAGCACGCGTTGCACCCGATAGATTCGAATCAGAGGCCACAACCTTGAGCGATGAACTGGCTTCAGCCACTTTCAGCGAAGCGGCGGCGCGGGCAGTGGATTTCTTGATCTCCTCACTCTTGTCAACCAGCAAACGGTTGACGGCGTCGGCCAGTTTGGCACGGGCATCTATCGCGTTTTTCGCCGCAATAGGCCGCCAGACACCCACCACAGCATCGCGCGGCTGGGCTTTTTCCCAGAGCGAAAGCTCTTCAAGTGCCCGCATACGCATCGGCTCAGAAGCATTCTCGCTCAGGGCGATGGCCACGAGCCGACCAGCCGATTCAGGGCCACCCACGCGGGCATTCGCGGCAATCACCCGTTCCAGAAGGGCTGGGTCGCGTGTGGCCTGCTCCAGATTCAATGCCGCCAGGGCCGGCATGGCCGAATTGATCGGCTCATCGTTAATGGCACGCGCTGCTTCAAGGGCAATATTCAAATCTTTATCTTCAAGAAGCCCGACGATGCCGTTTGAACCCGTTCGGCGGAGGGCAACCACCGCCGTTCGCCGAACGGCCGGCCGCTCGTCGGCAACCATCTCGGCCAGGAGCTTTTCATCATTGATCCGGCTTAAAGCCAGCGAATAGGCATGACGCAGCCAGGGGTCTTTGTCGTTGGCTTCAATCACCGCGTTTTTCAGGGCCTCAGCGGCAGACTTCGCACCAATCTGCCCCAGCGCCTGTGCCGCCATAAAGCGAACACGAGGCGAATCATCCTTGAGCAGATCGACTAGCGCAAGAGTGCTCTGGCCATCGTCGTCTTTCAAATCGCCCAGAATTTCCGCCACCTGGAAGCGAATTTCGGGGTTCGTATCTTTCAGCAGGCCGCGAATCGGCATCAAAGCGGATCGATCCTTACGGCCGATCATGCCAATGCCCCAGATGCCATGCAGCCGGGAGAAAAGCGAATCACCTTTGAGCGCAGCCTGGGCCAAAGCTTCACGGCCAGCGGCCGCTTTATCGACCAGTGCAAACTGGGCTTCCTGCCGCACGCGCATATCTGCATGGCTTAACAGCGGGATTAAGGCCTCGACCGTTCGCTTCGAAAGATCTTCGCCAATCAAGGCAGCGGTTTCTTTGAGTTCGTTGCTTGCGGCCATATCCGGGAAGCTGAGTTTATAGAGCCTTCCCTTGCCCGGCTGGGCCCAGCCATCCACCCAGTCGCTCATGACAAGTGAGCCATCGGGGGCAAAGTCGAGATCTGTTACACACATGCCCCAAATGTAATCTTCGGTTGAGGCCATGCTGTAGCCGGCACCCTTGGGATCAAGCTTAAAGGTGCGCACGCCGGAGAGTGTGTTGGAGCCTTTGAAATCAGCGACCAGAAATGTGTTCTTGAGGCGACCGCCCAGGCCCAGGCCGGGGTTGTAGGCCAGCCCCGATGGCCCATTGCCCAGATTATCGATCGGCGGCACGATGTAGGCCGGCTGGGCTTCAAATGGTGGATACCACATCTTTTCCCGGTTCCATGGCCCCCGGTCCTGAAAGAATTGATAGCCAATGCGCCAGCCGTGATCAGCACCTTCCGTCAGATAGGTCAGGCGGGCCTTATCGCCCGAATCGCTGTTATTGTCGTGTGTAAAAAGGTTGCCGAATTCGTCGAAAACGATCTCCTGCGGGTTACGCAAACCGTAGCAGAAAATCTCCATGTTTGAGCCGTCGAGGTCGCATCGCATGACACTGCCGGTGTCGGGCAGATTCAGATGCCTGCCATCGGGCGTTTTCACATTAATGCCGCGGTCGCCAATGGTGAAATAGAGGCGGCCATCAGGCCCGATCTTCAAGCCATGCAGGTCGTGCCCGAGAAAGCCGACGTGTATGCCGAAGCCATCAAGCAGGGGCTTACGCACTTCGGCCTTGCCATCGTTGTTGGTATCTTTCAAAAGCCAGAGCTTGGGCAGGCAGGTGAAATAAACGTCGCCCTTGCGCGGCAGCACGCCGGCACCCAGGCCATCTTCCGGCTCTTTGAAACCATCGGCGAACACGTGCGATTGGTCGTAAATGCCATCGCCATTGGTATCTTCCAGCAGGCGAACGCGTTCCTGCTCGACATTATATGTCGGGAATTCTTCTTTCAGATGCTTTTTATACATGGCAACGCGGTCGGCCACTGTGCGGCTGGCGAGGTCGTCTTCCAGCCAGTCCATATGGCTGCGAATGTCGGTCACGCCTTTGTGGTGGCGAAACGTCTCCACGACATAAGCCCGGCCTTTTTCGTCGAAGCTGAAGGCAACGGGGTTGGCCAGCATCGGTTCGGCGGCAATCTGAGTCATCTTCGAGCCGGCAGGCAGGCGGAAGCGGGCAATTGCCTGGCGGCCTTCTTCAGAGGCTTCCGCAATGGCTGGACGATATTTGTCAGTCGCCTTGGGAACATCGGCGGCGGAAAGCGACATGCCGCTGAAAATCGTGGAGGCAGAGAAGAATGATGCGGCCATGGCCGAGCGGCGGAATAGACGTGTGGCAGAATTTCGGGACATGTAACGACTCATGTGACATTCGCTGGGTTAAGGTTTGCTCGCTTTGAGTTTTTCCTTATTTCATTATGAGATTTTATCAAATGTTTGATTGTTTTTCACGTTGAGAATTGATTTGGAGAAATGGATAGGAAACCAGTCGATCGATGAATCCTTGATTATTATCGGGAAATAATCGTGCGCTGAATCAGAAATCCGCAAGCTTTTGGCATTTTCTTCGGGTTTGCATGGAAGTTGCATGGAATCACAAATGAGGCAGGGGGTCATTTTTCAATTTGATGAAATGGGAATGGAATTTTCAAAATTGTTGATCCAAGAAGCGATAAACGGAGCGGGCCTATCGCTCCTGCCTGATTTCTTTTATGCGTGAATTGTGCATGGAGTGGCACGAACGGAGCGAATCATTTACCTAAATGGAATTGCTTATCAGAAAAGATTTTTTTCTCAGAAAAATTCAAACATATAAATTGACGTGCACATATTTTTTTTCTAAATTGAGGTTCCTGTCCACAAATTCTGCTAGTTAATCTTTCGAGTGTTCTGACCGGGACCAACTCATCATGCCTCCAGCCAAGAAGACACGGAATGTCCGAAAAACGAATAATAGGTCAACTGTGAGAGAAACGCTCGCAACGAGCAAAAAACCTGCCCCGAAGCGATCAGCGCCAGTGGTTCGCCGGCCTGTTAGTTCGAAAAATGGTAGTGGTGCCAAATCAACCAGTGGCAAGAGTGCCGGTAACAAGTCTGGCTATTCAGCCAGCGGTATTCGGGATGCCGCTTTGATGTTAAAGCAGGTTTCTGACGGCACCCGTCTTCAGATTCTGCTATTGCTGCTGGAATCTGAGCATAATGTCACTGCGATCTGCGAAGAGCTGGGCGGGCAGAGCCAGCCGGCTGTGAGCCATCATCTGGCCAAACTTCGTGACGGACGATTGATTGAGCCGCGGCGAGAGGGCAAAAACAACGTTTATGCCCTGACCGAGGAAGGCAATTTGCTGGCTCAGACAGTCAAGTCTCTGGCTTGGTCAAAATCTTGACTTGATCATATAATAAATTGTTCAAGCAATGATCCACTGAGCTATCTGCACGAGTATTGGCTGATAATAAGAAATGTCGCGAAAAAAGGTCCGTGTCGAGTTTCGAAAGAATCG
Organism: Isosphaeraceae bacterium; assembly: GCA_044351075.1. Classification (GTDB taxonomy): domain Bacteria; phylum Planctomycetota; class Planctomycetia; order Isosphaerales; family Isosphaeraceae; genus QWQI01. The sequence continues at coordinate 8,171 of JBILGL010000070.1, forward strand.
TCAGAAGCGAACTCGCCAGAATGATCTGACTCGCGGTTTCAATGATGATCCGCATCAGTCGGCCGACAATGCCGGGGTCGAGCGTGTTCGGGCCAGGGGCGAGCTATCACGTTATCGTACGATTGTTCGCGAACATGGGTCTGAGCAGGACACCGATGAAGACCAGCCGGTCTCGCGCAGCATTGACACATCAATATGCAGGCTGGGCACGGTTTTTCGTGTTCAGGGCCTGCATAACATTGTTCAGCTTGACGACGGCTCGAATTACAATTGCCAGGTAAGGCGGCTGCTGAAAACCCTTTCAATCGAGCATCGAAACCCGGTGGCTGTGGGCGACCGGGTCTGGATTCGCCCTGAGCCGGATGGGAGCGGCTGGATTGAGGCCATTGAGCCACGGCACGGCATGCTTAAGCGTGGCTACCGGCGGCGTGGGCAAATTATTGCAGCCAATATTGATCAGATATTAATCGTCAGCGGCTTTGAAGAGCCGGGCATTAAGCCTGCCCTGATTGACCGCTATCTTGTCGCTGCGCATCGCGGCGGCGTTCGGCCGGTGCTGATTTTCAACAAGTCTGATCTGGTTGATATGGCCGAGGCTCAGTGGGTCATTGGGCTTTATGCCCAGCTTGGCTACGAGACCCTGGTGACAAGTGTCAAGTCAGGGCAGGGCATCGGGCGGCTAAAAAGCTTGGTAAGCAGCGGCATTACGGCCTTTTCAGGGCAATCAGGTGTGGGCAAAAGCTCACTTTTAAATGCCATTGAACCCGGATTAAATTTACGTGTGGGTGAAGTTTCAAGCTGGACATTCAAAGGAAAGCACACCACCACCACCGCCGAACTATTACAACTGGAAAATGGCGGAAAAGTTATTGATACGCCCGGATTACGCCAATTTGAGCTCTGGGAGATTCCGCCGCGCGAAATCGAAGGTGGTTTTGTGGAATTCAGGCCATGGATTCCGCTTTGCAAATTCCCGGACTGCACACACCGCAGCGAGCTGGGATGCTCTGTGCGCAATGCGGTGACTGATGGCCTGATCACCCAATGCCGCTATGATTCTTACATTAAAATGATTGAGCAGGAAAATGAAAAAAGCGATGAATGAAATTTCATTTCGCTTTAATCATCATTCAAGCTGATTGCGACTGGCTGCTTTGAGAAACGCCTGATTGCATTTTGATTTTCTGCTTGAGGGCGATCAGGCCAATGATAACTACGCTGAGAGCTCCCATCACGATTTGTGCGGGCTCTGGTACGGGTGTGATGATCCGGATCGATTGCATTTGCATGCTTGCTCCGGCTGAAGTTGTATTATCACCAATAAAGAAATAATTATTCAGAGTGTAAGGCGCCGACCCAAAAGCGGCGTAGCTGCGAGTCTGCCCGGATAGGATCTGGCTGTTGTTGCCATAGAGCAGATAATTCGAACCGCTGATGAGCAGCCGATAGTTCACCATGGCGCTGGAAGTATTAAAAACAACGGATTCGCCATGAGTAAAAAGAGGGCTTGACGTCTGCGCCCAGATCTCGCCTGACCAGAAGCCAAGCTCAATGCCATGATTATCTGAACCAAGCAGAATCACGCTGGTGCCGGCCCGATCCTGTGAAGCATGATTTTCAGCCAGTATCTGCATTGACCATGACAGCTCAAAGCCCTGCGAAGGGCTTAGCGATGGAAACGCTGGATTTTTGAACGTATTCAAAATGGGAATGGTATTTGACCACCCCGCCCGATTGGCATTGTCTGTCGTCAAACCTGTGCCGCCTGCCACCAGAGCCTTGCTGATCGCCCCGCCGCCGCCTGCATCCTGCGCGTAAAATAGCCAGGGCTGATTTTCCGGCAGTGTGCCCAGCGAAGCATCATAAAGCGGAATATCAACAGCCAGAGCCATTGGCCCCGTCAGCATGATTAACCATAACAATGCGATTTTTCGAGCCATGTGCGCCTCAATTCATCTATCATCCATTCTCTTATCGGATTTCCGGATCCTTTCACTTTTGATTTTCAGAAAGGAAAGCCGGGACGACCTTGGCAGACTGAGAAAATGACGGGCCGCTTACCTGCCGGGAAAAGCTTAAGGCTGATGAATTGATGAAAGGCATGATGAAGTGAATCGAAAGCATCAATTCCCGGCAATTTTCGGGATCAGCCCGACGATGGAAGAGAATTCAAGGGCCTACTGTCTTGCCCATCCCCGTCTGAATTAATAGTCTTAATAACAATTCCACGAAACAAAAAAGTGCAAGTCTCAACAGACCGCTCATCAGACGAGATTGATCATGTCCGAATCATTCCTTGCAATCGACCTGGGTGCCGAAAGTGGCCGCGGTATCATCGGCAGCCTTGCCGGTGGCCAACTTCTGCTGGAAGAAGTTCACCGCTTTCCGAACGGCCCTGTGCGAATGCTCAATACGCTGCATTGGGATATGCCAAGGCTCTGGGCTGAAATCAAAACGGCGATCGGCAAAGCCGCTGAAAAAACGGCTCTGGCCGGCTGCGGCGTTGATACCTGGGGCGTTGATTTCGCCTTGGTCGGCCGGAACGACACCCTGCTGGGCAACCCTGTTCATTACCGCGATGCCCGCACCGAAGGTATGATGGAGCAAGCTTTTGCACGAATGAGCCGGGAAGAGATTTACGATATCACCGGCCTTCAGTTCATGCCGTTTAATTCCGCCTACCAACTTCTGGCCATGCGGCTGGCAAATAACCCGATTCTGGACGCCGCCGAATCTTTTCTCATGATTCCGGACGTCATCACATGGCTCATGACCGGCCGCCGGGCCTGCGAATCGACCGATGCCTCGACCACTCAGCTCGTTGACCCCCGCACCGGAGAGTGGTCCGATAAACTCATCGCCGCCCTTGATTTACCACGAAAAATCTTCCCGGAATTCGTCAAGCCCGGCGAAAAAATTGGCGAATTGCTGGGCTCTGTTGCTGAAGAGACTGGCCTTTCAGGCAAGAAGCTGGCCGTGTTTGCCCCCGGCAGCCACGACACAGCAAGCGCCGTTGTGGGCGTGCCTTATACTGGCAATTCCGGAACAGGTGCCGCCCCTGACTGGTGTTACATCTCGTGCGGAACCTGGAGCCTGATGGGTGTGGAAACGCCCCGGCCCGTGATTACACCCGAAACTTACGACGCTAATTTTACTAATGAAGGCGGCGTGTTTGGCACCACACGACTTTTGAAAAACATCATGGGTCTTTGGCTGGTGCAGGAATGCCGCCGCACCTGGCAGAGGTCGGGCACGAATTACGACTATGCCGAACTCACGCGACTGGCCGCCGCGGCCAAGACACTTCAGACGGTGATTAACCCCGATGACCTCTCACTGATGCCGCCCGGCGATATGCCCGCCCGCATCGCGGCACTGGCGGCAAAGGCGGGTGAAGTTGTCCCGCGCGAGCCCGGCGAATTCATTCGAACCGCTCTTGACAGCCTGGTGCTGAAATACCGCTGGACAATTGAAAAACTTGAAAAAATTCTGGGAACTTCCATCAATACCGTGCATCTTGTTGGCGGCGGCATTCAGAACGAGCTTCTCTGCCAGCTTACCGCCGACGCCACCGGGAGGCATGTCGTCGCAGGACCTGTGGAAGCGACCGCCGCCGGCAATATCATGGTTCAGGCCATTGCAGCGGGGCAAGTGGCAAACCTTCACGAGGCAAGGCTGATTTTGGCTGAGAGTTTTGCCGTGAAACGCTACGAGCCACGCCCCGGCCGTGCCCAGATGTGGGCTGATGCCTATCAGCGACTTCTGCGACAACTTTGATCAGATCAGAGCATTGCAACTGATCGTATCAAATGATTTACTCAGCACATTTGACTGAGTGGATCATAACCACTGCAAATACCGTCGCCCGGCACTCGTTTCAGCCGGGGCACTTGCATTTGATTTTCAATTTCAATGATATTTCAATGCCTGA
>JBILGL010000071.1:0-12078 GCA_044351075.1 Isosphaeraceae bacterium
CGATGATTGTGCAGCCGGCTTCCCTGGTGTTAATGCGTGAGTTAATCGTTGATGAGAGCAGGAGGCCAAAAAATTCGTCGTTTTCTACAGATCTGTCACCAATGATGCTGACTCTGACCTGTTTGCTGGATTCCCTTGGCATGAAGACCAGGCTGCCCGAAACCGGTGTAAAATCCTGAAAGGCCTGAGCGGTTCTTGAAGCAGTCACGTAGCTGATAACCGATGGTAAGGCCAGATTTCCACTGCGAGTTATAGTGAAAATAGCGAAGGATGAGCCGGCATCGCCTTCAGTGATTGTAATATTAGAGGCGGAGATTGTCGGGATTGCAGTGACGTTATCGTCATTGACGATTATAATCGATGCCTGGTTTCTGCTGATTGTTGCCGTGTTCGATGCATTGCTGAGCCTGACAAAAAGTGTCTCATCAGGCTCGACAGCCGTATCGCCATTGATTGGGATCCGAATGACCTGGCTTCGAATACCTGGCAAAAATGTCAGTCGCCCGCTTAATGCCGTAAAATCTGATCCGCTGCTTGCAGTACCGTTTTCTGTGGCGTAATCCACCGTGATTGTCGCTGAATTCAGTTGATTCAGCCCAACAGTCACTTCGGCGTAATTGATTCCCGCAGCTCCTTCGAGAATTGAGACATCGCTAATCGAAATGCTGGAAATGGATGAAGCTGGAGGTGGCTGAATGGCCAATGCTCGATTGGCATCCAATCGGCCACCAGTCACTGTGATTTCTGCCATTCCATCTGTTGAAGTGGCTGAGGCTAAAATGGCTTCTTTAATCAAAGCAGCCGATGTGCCGGGATATCTGGCAGCATAAAGGGCAATGGCTCCCGTGACGTGAGGAGCGGCCATGGATGTGCCACTATTGGCTGCATATCCATTGGGTACAGTGGAATTGACGATGGAACCTGGCGCCACCAGATCAACGGTATTTTTACCATAGTTTGAAAAAACAGCCAGAGTGCCGGTGTTTGTTAAGGCACCGACAGAGATAACGGCATCGTATCCGGCTGCGGTTTCAGTGGATGTCGCATTCAGAGTCGAGAGACATGCAGGGTAAAATGGTGTCTGGTCGGTGCTGACACGATTATTCCCCGCTGCGGCGACAAAAAGGATATCGGCTTTGGCTGCCCTGAGAATGGCGGAATTGATTGCCGCCGAATAATTACTGGCACCCCACGATGCATTGATCGCGGCAATATTGACGCCGTTTCTGATTTTCAGGTTTGTCAGATAATCGATCGCCCGCACGGCATCAGCGGTAGTGCCACCCTGAGGGCCAATGAATTTGGCGGATATCATCAAGACATTCCAGCTCACACCAGCCACACCCACAGCGTTACCACCCTGAGCCCCAATAATTCCCGCCACATGGGTGCCATGCAGGTCTGAAAGGCCGTCGTAAACCGTTTTGTCGTTACCGACAAAATCCCAGCCGTTGCTGTCGTCAATATAGCCGTTGCCATCGTTGTCAACGCCATCTGTCGGATCATTTGGATTGACCCAGATATTTGAGGCGAGATCTGGATGTGTGACCTGAATTCCAGTATCAACAATACCAATGACAACTGTTTTTGAACCGGTGTTGCCTGCATTCCATGCAGCCTCGGCATTCGACCCGAATTCATTGGTAGTGCCTGAAGGGCCTGAAGGCGACAGGGCATCAGCGCCATACATATTCCAGAGATTTCCTCCAGTATAGGCTGGATCATTGCTGGTCTCAGTCACGGAGATTCTGAAATTGGGCTCTGCGAATTCAACTCCTGGCTGATTAATAAAGAATTTTGCACACTCTTCAGCCGAAATTCCCTCAGGAATTCGAACGAGCTCCATCAGCCCATCGCCGTGAGAGAACTGCAAAGGGCTGGCGATTTCACTTTTGAGCAGGGCACCAATATTCAATCGATTCAAAGCCCGGGACTGAACATTCACATCCGGGCGATACTGAATTAACAATTCGCCTGCTACGGCACCGGCGATATTGTAATCTGCGGCGAGTAATAATCTGCTTTCAAGCGGAATATCGTTATTGAAGATCAGGAAATTTCTTGATTTCGATCGATTCCCCAGAAAAGTCTTCCGTTTTCTGCTAATTCCAGCCCGCATGCATCCAGACTCCGTGGTGTTGGCTTAAAATTGACTGATGAATTGATCAAAAGAGCACTTTTGGGGAGAATTCTGTCGAACAGATTGCAACAAAATAAAACGAATGTTTATGATTTGTCAATTTTTATGACCGAAAAAACAGTTGAAGCGAATATTATCTGACGTTGGAATATCGTGGATTCTGTTGTAAATTGTTAATTCGGTTTGTTTTAAGTCGTATGAGATATGGTTTGTTTGTGTTGTTTTTATGAAACATCGAATTAAAAGCAGTCTTTATTTGATTTCTTGTTCAATTATGCTCAATTTGGCAATGATTCGATGTTTTCAAGAAATTTGAAGTTGCAATTCAATGGATCTGATTGAAATTTCAATTTCATTTGTCAGATTGCATTAAAGCCGCCGGCAAGGGTGCCACAGGCGGCCGCGATGTCGGCCCCGCCTGAGTATCGCCTGACGACCGGTTGCTTGAGTTCTTCCATTAATCGTCTGCGAAAATGCACGAGCTCTTCAAGAGAAGGGCGGCGAAATTGGCCGCTTAAATCGGTGACTTCAATCAGGTCAAGTCTGATAGGTGTATCGGCAACAAGGTCGCGGATTGCCACGACGTCGTCCTCAGACATGTTTTCGTCGGCCAGACAAACATAGGCCAGATTCACCCGATGGCGATATGTCAGGGCATAACGCCGTGCGGCCTCCATCAATTCTTTGGCTGGCCATCGGGCGGCAACAGGCACCAGTTTTGCGCGTTTTTCATCGATTGCCGAACCAATGCTGATCGAGAGCCTGAAGCGGCGTCTTTCATCGATAAATCGGTGAATCTCAGGCACAAGCCCTACGGTGCTGACTGTCATCGAGTCGCCTTTGATCATCCCGCCATGGCTGCAAGAAAGCATCTCTGCGGCATTCATCACTTTGGTATAATTGGCCAGCGGCTCGCCCATACCCATAAAGACTGCCCCGGTGATTCTTCGGCCCTGTTGCCTTGTGATCTCAAAGGCGTGGGCCATTTGATCGATAATTTCCCACGTAGCCAGATTTCGGCGACTGGGCATGCGTGCCGTGGCGCAGAATACGCAACCCCAGGCACAACCGACCTGGCTCGAGAGACAAACACTCACGGCCCCCGGCTTTTCCAGTGGTATCAGCACGGTCTCGATCGCTTTTTCATCCGGCGTGATCAGCCGTAACTTCTGAAAATTGTCAACGGGCGAGACTTCCATCCTGTCCAATCGGAGCCGCGGTAGGCTGCCAACGGTTTCGCCCACGGCGATCGGCAATTTCGAGTGCTGATTCCAGGAAGCCGGTTCAAAATCGACTTTATGCACAATCCGGGCCAGCCAGCTTCGCGCTGCCTGGGCATTCAGCCCCGACAGATTCACCTTATCTGTGAATTCCTGCGGAGAGAAGTCGCGTGGGTCAACACCTGCCCAATGTTTTGCCACTTCAATGCTGGCCTGTCTCGCTTTTGCCACGAATCCTGCTCACTCAAATGGTTCTGTTAAATCAGCCATCAGCAGTTACAACTGCATGGAAGGTGTACCAGATTATAGTCCTCTTTTCTGAATTCGCTCAAATTCAATACGCTGGATCTGGTAGTCCGCACTGTTTTGAAACTTCTACTTTTCCGATTGACCGGAACTTCAAATCAATGGAAAATAATTAAATACGGCGGATGGACAACGCCACTTGTGCCTGCTTTTCAGAGAGGGGCCGATTCGATGAATCAATTGAAATTGCGATTTTTTTCGATTGTGGCTGGGCTTTTTGCCTGTTTGATTTCAAGCAACCTGAAAGCACAGGTTGTCGCACCGGTTTTTTCGCTCGAAAATCCGGGCTGGGCGGAAGTGCTGAGTGTCACGCCGCGATGGGTTGTTCTGCAGGCAGCGGATGGGCGGCAGTATCCGGTTGATGGTGCATCGATGGGTCGATTTCTCGTCCGCTGGCCGATCACGCCGCCGATGGTTTCGCCCACTGCACTGGTTGAAGTTGAAGGCCTGAGCCCTTCAGTGAATGTTGTTGCCACAAATAATGTGGAAGTTTATGAAGGGGCGGCCAGGTCGCTCGTAACTCCTACTTATATCACACCAACGGATGCCGGCATTTTACGCCAGTATGATGCCACTTATACTTTCGGCTTCGACTCGATGAATCAATTCTGGTCGCTCTATCCCAGCCAGCCGGCAGTCTCAATGAATAATGTTAATCTGCTCACCTACATGGTGGCACCGGTCGTGAATACCGTGCCGCTGATGCTTGGCTCGCCATCGAATCAGGCAGTCAGGGTGATTCCGGCCAATGGGCAAAATTTGCAGATGACACGAATTGTTGTCGGCACGATTGACCAGCTCCGGCCGGGCGATCTGGTGTATGCAGTCCCTCAATTTGCAAACAATAAATCGATGAGCCTTTCGGCCGCGATCGTCTTCAAGAATTATCTTCCGGTCACGACACAGGCCAAATAAATATAATCAACGTACGCTGCTTACAGAAAAGCAAAAAGCCTTGCGGAAAAATCCGCAAGGCTTTCTTAAAGTACATGTGATAGCCTGACTCACGAGCCAAGCACATTCACACCAGAGGCGTTATTGATGGCTGGGTTTGCCGGGGGCAATGTGCCAGCACGCCGGCGGGCGAATACGCCTGCTCCAATTCGCCCAAGGGCTGTGCCACGACCATCAAGATAGGCCAGGCCTGGGGCCTTGATGCTTCCCTTCACGATGCCCGGATCAACCTGATTCGAGCCACTGGCGTTAAAGTTGTTGTTGGCAGTATTTGGTGCGTAGCTTGCCGATATAACTGAATCGACAAGACTTCCCTTCATCTTCAGGCCCCGAATGACTGATGGGCCAGTAATCGGGCTGACACCGCTCACATACTGGTTGTAGTCAAAACCAGCTGCGAGTTCTGACTGTTGCAGGTCGCCATTAATTGTGACGCCTGACTTGTTGGAATGAATCGATCGATTGAATTGATGAATCCGCCCGGTTCGATTCGCTGGCGTGCCAATATTACCGGTGGTGGTAATTGCGGCTGATGTCATTGCATTACCTGCTTTTGGCAGATAATTGGTCGAGCCGTTGGTCGTCTGGACATTCTGAGGACTGTTGGAAGTCATCATCACGGTATTGGCAGCGCCCATGGCAAGCCGGTGGATACTGCCTGCATTAATCTGACCACCCATCAGGCCGGTTGTCGGAAAACCGTTTGTTGTCGGCGGTGTGCCCCAGGCTGCCGGGAAGCCAGTTGCGCCTGGAGGAGTGCCAAACGTGGTGGCGGCAGTGGAAGTGCCATTCGGATTGCCAAGGCCCTTCATCAGGCGAAGGCTGCGGATTGGCCCATTCACGCTGACAGATAGAGCATCAGCCGTGCCACCGATATGAATCAACCCGACATGACTGAGCGAGGTTTGTGGCGAAACGGTCATCGTATTTAAGGAGTTCGTCTTTGCGATTCGAGTGAATTTCACCGAACCAATCGACTGGAACTGCCCAATTGCAGTCGTCGAGATTGACGTTAATCCCTGCGAACCTATGGGTGGGAAGAGTGTTGACTCACCAGCCACTGGCGTATCACGCGTAATGGCATTTGTTGTCAGGGCCTTGGTTGGCCCATAGATCATAAACTGAATTTCAGGCGTGGTGCTCGGAATTGCAGGAACACCGATTGTGCTGGAATCAAAATCGGTATTATAAATCGTTCCCACGCGAACGATTGGGGCGAAGTTAAGTGGCGCGGCCGCATCACCAATGACGATTTCAAATGGATCTGCCGGAGCAGTCGAAGCGATGTCCGTAAATTTCTCAATGTCAGCAATTTGCAGGGTTCGCACACCGCCTGGCAGATAAATGCTTGGCTCCCCCGCTTCTGGTGGTGTGCCACTCTTATCTGTCGGTAATGTCTGGGCCAGGGTGAAGCCGTTGAGAATGATCGAATTCACGCCATTCTGTGAAATCAGATGCTGGAAGCGAACCATGCCGTCGGTGACCACTCGCGATGACGAGCTGACCTGTGCCGAGACATAAGTCCTGTTAACATTGCTTCCCATAATTTGAATCGTGTCGATGTCATCCATCAGAACGCCATCGTTGGGCGTCACGTCAGAGACAATCACCGAGCCTGGGCCATGAACGGTAATGACATAGGAATTGCCGTTACGATCCTGACCGCGAACAATCCGGCCTGAATTATCGAGACCGTTCAGAGCACGCTGGCTGGCCTGTGCGGCAACATAAGGCGATTGCACTGAGCCGCCGTGATATTTGGTCTGGACCGGAATGTCATATGAGGTGTAAAACTTAAAAGGTGATGGCGGCAGAGTTGTGAGCAGGGCTCGAGACTCTAATGCTTCAATATTGCGAACAGTTGATTTGTCGGTGCGACGATCCGACCTGCGATGAACATGCGACATGGAGAAATTCCTCCTTGACTCCGATAAATCCGCACGGATGAACAGTTCACAAGAGCTGTTCCAGATCAGGTCGCGCATGAATCATGCACGAGCCGGGCGGGGCACAGAGCCCGAATCGTTCGGGTAGGCGGAGATCCTCTCCACTGGCATCCTGCGTCGATAATCCACGGCCAGAGCGTGTTCCGGATTGAACCAATCCAGAATTCCATGGAGCACTGGAATCAATCCGTGACAGATTCCATGGAGACTTCGATTAATTACTCAAATGAATCGACACGAAATGCGGCCTGATTCACCTCAATACAGGAGTTTTTTATTAATCATCAAACAATCTACCGTATTTATCGATTATGAGGAATGGATCAGACTCATCGCCGTTTTGGTATCAGCGGCTGCCTCAAAGTGATTCGCCAGTTTCACAATTTCAAGAGCAGCTCTGACATCCGGATGCATACCGGCAATAATCAGCCGACCGCCGCGAGCAGTAATGTTTTTTCGCAGCAAAACTAACGTGGCAATTGCCGTGCTTGAAAAGAAATCAACACTCGAGATGTCCAGAACAACACCGCTGGTTTCAGGATGACTCTGCAGAATCTCCTGCAATTTCCGCCGGAAGTCTTCCGGGCGAGACTCATTAAGCCTTGCCTTGTCCTCAACTCGAATCACAAGGATATCAGATTCAACACTTTCGGTAATTGGCTCCACGAAAAACTCCCCACTCTGTAACCCGCGGTCAATTGGAACAATTCTCCATAGATCAGATTATATTAACATATCAAACTCAATTGGTTAAGATGTAAATGTTTAATGATTGATTATTTGCTTGGATTACCATGATCCTGGATATTATGATAATGGTGATTTTATCAGACATTCAGAAATTGTCTGAATGATCTGCAACTTATGAATCAGGTGAGCCCGCGACCGTGAATCGAATTCTGATCGCCTTCCAGGCATTTTTCAATGTCCTGCTATATCCCGAATTGGCAGTGCGTGTGCAGGCTGTGCTTAACCCACCGCCACCTCCACCACCTGAGCCCGTCAAGCCACCCACTTTTGACCTTCGAGTGCTGGCTCTACTTCAGCGCGATGGTCGGCTGATCGACTTCCTGATGGAAGCAATTGACGACTTCGACGATGCTCAGATCGGCGCGGCCGTACGCGATATTCATGCGAAATGTCGCAAATCCATGCTCGACCACTTCACGATCGAACCGATTGGCGGTGGGGAAGGCACAAGTCTCCAAGTCCATCTCGGTTATGACCCAGCCTCAACACGTCTCGTTGGGCAGGTTGCGGGCACCGGTCCATGGAAAGGCACGATCCAGCACAGCGGCTGGCAGGCGACTTCTGTCAAAATTCCCGAAATCCCGGGCGCCTTTGCTGAAGTGCCTGTGCTTCATCCGGTTGAAGTCGAAGTCTGATTAACGAAGGATTAAAAATAACGGAGTGCGCTCGAATGGCAAAATTTGTCATCGGAATCGATCTGGGCACAACGAACTCTGCCATTTCATTTGCCCCTCTCGATAGCGAAGAAAATGCCAGGGAAATCCTTGATATTCCCCAGGTCATTGCGGCCGGCGAATGCAAAACGCTGAAAACACTCCCCTCTTTTCTCTACATACCTCATGAAGGTGAATTCGATCCAGCATCACTCGACCTTCCATGGACAGCCCCCGTCGAAGGAAAGCTGCCATGGGTCGTCGGCAGCTTTGCTCGTGATCATGGCGCAAGGGTTCCAGGCCGGCTCGTCAGCTCGGCCAAAAGCTGGCTGTCTTTTGGCTCGGTTGATCGTAACGCCAATATTCTGCCGCTCGCAGCCCCTGACGACCTTGCGAAAATCTCGCCTGTTGCCGCCTGTGCCGCCTATCTGGCACACCTGCGCGATGCCTGGAACGCCTACGCCGCTGCCCAGGGCTGGGATGCCGCTTTTGATGATCAGGAAATTTTCATCACTGTTCCTGCTTCATTTGATACGGTTGCTCGCGACTTAACGATTCAGGCCGCCCGCCAAACCGGGGCCAGCCATCTGACTGTGCTTGAAGAGCCTCAGGCAGCATTCTATGCCTGGCTCGCCCATGCAGGCGATGCCTGGAGGAAATCCGTTTCAGTTGGCGATCTTGTGCTCGTCTGCGATATCGGTGGCGGAACCAGCGATTTCACGTTGATTTCAGTTGGGCAGGAAGGCGGTAATCTTCGCCTCGACCGTGTTGCTGTGGGCGACCATATCCTGCTCGGTGGCGATAATATGGACCTTGCACTCGCCCATGCCGTTTCTGCCACCATCAAAGGCGGTATGGAAGGGCTTGATGCCAATCAGCGAATCGCATTGGTTCACGGCTGCCGCGCAGCGAAAGAGCACCTTTTTGCTAACACCGGTGACAAGAAATTCCCGATCACCTTGCTGGGTAAGGGATCAAAAGTCATCGGTGGATCGATTAAAACCTCGCTCGATCAGGAGACGCTGCAGGAGGTTGTGCTGAATGGCTTTTTCCCGATCAGTTCCCCCGACGAAATGCCGGCCCGGGGCCGCCGACTTGGCCTGACCGAAATCGGCCTGCCTTATGCGGCTGACCCAGCTATTACTCGCCATCTTGCACAGTTCCTATCCCGACATGCCTCGCTTTCACCCGGCTCGGCCATCGCCCGGCCTACCAAAATTCTTTTCAACGGCGGCGTTTTTGAATCGCCCCTTTTGCAAGATCGAATCGTTTCGACACTTGAAAAATGGACTGGCGAAAAAATTCCCGTCCTCCCCGCATTCGACCTGCATCTCGCCGTTGCTCTGGGGGCCGCCCAATACGGCCTGGCTCGCCAAGGCAAGGGAGTGCGGATTCGCGGCGGCGTCAATCGGGCTTACTATATTGGCCTTGAGATACCGACTCCCGCCGTGCCAGGTGTTTTACCCCCTATCAAAGCTCTTTGCGTAGTGCCGATGGGCATGGAAGAAGGCACTCAGGCCGATGTTCCTACCCCCGACCTTGGGCTGTACATAGGCGAAGAAGCCGAATTTCGCTTTCTTGCCTCATCATCCCGGCGCGATGATCAGCCCGGCGCTGTCATTGACCGCTGGAGTGACGATGAACTCGTCGAGCTGCCTTCCCTCAAAACCATGCTTGAAGCCCAGTCGCCCGATCAGGCAGGCTTGGCCGTGCCCGTGCGGATCGTCTCGAAGGTTACGGAACTCGGAACCATTGAGCTATCATGCCATAGCCGTTCGGGCGATGAATCGTGGAATTTGGAATATAACGTCAGGAATGTTGAAAGCAGAAAATGACCGACATATCTAAAAATTCGGCCATTTTGCAGGTAGATCATCTGACAACCGAAGCGGTGAACGCAGAATCAGGTCAGATTGACGCCGCTTCGGCCAACGAAATCGTCAAGATCATCATTCGAGAAGATTTTCGAGCCGTTGAAGCGGTTCAGGCTGTTTCCGCAGAAATTGCACGTGCGATTGATCTTGTTTCTGATTCTTTTCGCCGGGGTGGGCGGCTAATTTACTTGGGTGCAGGCACTTCCGGCAGGCTTGGTGTGCTTGATGCCAGCGAATGCCCCCCTACATTTGGCAGTGATCCATCGCAGGTCGTCGGCCTGATCGCTGGTGGCGAGCGTGCGCTGAGAAATCCTGTGGAAGGTGCGGAAGATCGGCCTGCCGAAGGTGCGTCTGATCTTGATCACCTTCAAGTTTCTTCGAGTGATGTGGTGATGGGTATTGCCACCTCCGGGCGTACGCCTTATGTCATTGGCGGCCTGGTTCGTGCCCGCGAAGTGGGTGCCGCCACGATTGGCCTTGTGTGCAATCGGCCGTCGGCCATGGATGACCATGTTGATCTCTTGATCGCCCCGGTCGTAGGCCCCGAAGTCCTTTCCGGCAGCACTCGGATGAAGGCAGGCACGGCGACGAAACTGATCCTTAACATGATTACCACCGGCGCCATGATTCGTAATGGGAAAACTTACGGCAACCGCATGGTTGACTTAAAGCCGCTCAACGAAAAACTCAAAATCCGCAGCCGGCGCATCTTGCGAGATATTGCCAGGATAGACGACGCCACTGCTGTAGAACTTTTGCAGCAATCAGCCGGTCATTTGAAGCCGGCTTTGGTCATGGCCCTGGCCAAAGTCAATTACAGTCGTGCGATCGAACTTCTTGAGCAAAATGGTGGGCATGTCAGAACTGCCGTTGGTGCGCATGCTGATTCACACAACCTTTGAATCATTCGAGTCAATTTCATGATTATCGTTCATCCGGAAGTCAATTCCCGGCTCATTCTTTCCGTAGATGGCGGAGGCACTTCGACGGAAGTTATACTGGCTGACCTCGACGGTAAGATTCTGGGTGAAGGCACCAGTGGCCCTTCCAACCCCAAGGCCGTGGGCACGGAAGGCTCAATGATGGCACTGGATCAAGGCATTGCCGCAGCATTTTCTAATGCCGGGATCGAGCCTGGACCCGTGGCCGTGGCCAGCCTTGGGCTGGCTGGTTTTGATCGCGATGAAGATCATCTCATTCTCAAAGCATGGGCAGGAGGGCAGTCAGTTGTGCCGATTGGGCGTCTTTTGATGACAAACGATGGCCAGCTTGTTTTGGCGGCAGGCACGCCCGATGGCTGGGGCGTTGGCATTATCGGAGGCACAGGCTCGATTGCTGTGGGGCAATCGCCAGACGGAAAATCCGCAAGGGCAGGGGGCTGGGGCTTTTTGATCGGCGATGAAGGCTCTGCCTATAAACTGGTGCTCGATACTCTTCGATTTGTAGCTAAATCAATCGATGGCCGCATGCCACGCGAAGCTACGAGCGAATCTTTTACAAATGCAATTCTTAAAGCCCTGGGCGTAACGGGTGACTCCATGGGCCTGGTCAGTATCATTTACGAACCATCGATGAATCGAACGAAAATTGCAGGTTTTGCACCTCAGATTATCGAAGCCATTCGTGCGGAGCCTCGCTTTGTATCAGTCTTCCTCAAGCCAGCAGGTGTTGAGTTGGCAGAAGCTGCCGCAGCCGTCGCTCGAAAACTGGCCTTGCCGCCCGGCCCATTACCTCTTGGCCTGGCTGGATCATTTTTGATCATGACACCCGAAATTAAATCGGCATTGATTTCTCATCTCGAGCGAATTGGTTATCAGCCGCAGGTGACAGACGTCGAACGGCCGGCCCTGGGCGGTTTGGTTCTAGCCCGGAAATCACTGGGTTGATGTCATATTCTCATCAGGCTTAATTTTTGTTTTTACTGGCCTGATCAAAGCTAACAGGATTATCAATCCAAAGCCCATGCATGGAAGCGTATAATTCAGCGATTCAGGCCAGTAAATCAGTTTAAATGTGGTCGAGTTTGGGTTCTGATTCGAACCTCGAAGATAAATGCCAGTCAGCCCCCCATTAGCAGGAAAAATAATGGGCCATAGTTTTGTGTCGGAAATTGCATGCCAGCCGGAATCATAAGTTCTCCGAATGAAAATGAGTACAGAGCCCTGAGATTTTAAATGAATGGTATTTGAGTTTGGTTCAAATTTCATTTCAGGCTGAGGCTCAAACTTTTCGTTA
>JBILGL010000508.1:0-3668 GCA_044351075.1 Isosphaeraceae bacterium
CTCAATGATCAGCTCAGGCCGATTCGAAGCGACCAGCGATTTTTCCCGGCTTCATGAAGTGGACGCCATTATTATTTGTGTGCCCACACCGCTTGGAAAATACCGCGAACCTGACCTGGGCCCAGTGATCAACACCGGCAAGGCTATCGGCAAATATCTGAAAGCCGGGCAACTGGTCATTCTCGAAAGCACAACTTACCCGGGAACAACGCGGGATGTACTTCGCCCTGAGCTCGAGGCATCCGGGCTAAAGGCTGGTGTCGATTTTCTCATGGCCTACAGCCCTGAGCGGGAAGACCCGGGCAACACCAATTTTTCCGCAGCAAATATCCCCAAGGTTGTTGGCGGCTTCACACCTGATTCGGCCGCCGTTGCCCAGGCCCTTTATGGCGCAGTAGTGCCGAAAGTCATTCCTGCATCAAGCTGCGAAGTGGCAGAGGCCTGCAAAATTCTCGAAAATACCTATCGCGCAGTCAATATCGCACTTGTCAATGAATTAAAGATGGTATTCGACAAGATGGGGATTGATGTCTGGGAAGTGATTGATGCCGCCAAGACCAAGCCTTTTGGCTTTCAGGCCTTTTATCCAGGGCCTGGCCTGGGTGGTCACTGCATACCGATCGACCCGTTTTATCTTACCTGGGCTGCCCGGCCATTTGGGGTTCATACACGATTTATTGAACTCGCGGGCGAAATTAATACATCAATGCCGCATTATGTGATCGAACGTATTGCCGAGGCGCTGAATCATCACAGCAAATCAATTAATGGCAGTAAAATTCTTGTCATGGGTGCAGCCTACAAGCCAAACGTGGACGACTGTCGCGAAAGCCCGTCGGTAGAGCTGATGGAACTGCTGCAGGAACGAGGCGCAATGGTCACTTACAACGACCCGCATGTGCCCCAGCTTCCTCCACTTCGTGGCCATACTATTAGAATGTCAAGTGTAGAACTTACTCCTGATTTACTGAAATCACAGGATTGTGTTCTGCTGGCGACAGATCACGCTGCTTACGACTGGAATTCACTGCTGCCCCACATCAATCTGCTGATTGATACCAGAGGTGCAACCCGTTCGATGAAATCCGCCTTTTCCGAGCGAATTGTCACAGCCTGATTTTCATTCAGGTATTATCCGAATTTATCATGAATTCAGGAAAATAGAGTCAATCACTGGCGAGATCTCCTGAAATGAAACGTGCTGAGATTTTCCTGTCATGAAATCCACCACGGGGATATTGGCAATTGCGATTGCATTTGTTTCAGGTCTATGCCTGACGATGCTGGTGCGCTTTACTGCCAGAAAGCTCAATATTGTCGCCCGGCCAAAGGCTGACCGCTGGCACACCAAACCAACAGCGCTTCTGGGTGGTGTCGCAATCGCGCTGACAACCGTTCTGGTCACATTGCAATTTATTCCGCAAAGTCGTCAATCATTGACTGTGCTGGCGGCCTCCCTGCTGATGTTTCTGCTTGGGCTGATTGATGACCTGATCAATCTCAAGCCATACCAGAAATTGATCGGGCAACTGATCGCCGCTTCAATTATCGTTTCATCGAATCTGTTGTTGCCATGGACAGGCTATTTTCCCATCGATGTTCTGATTACTTTTTTCTGGCTGGTGGGAATCACCAATGCAATTAACTTGCTTGATAATATGGACGGTCTGGCTGCAGGTGTATCCGCCGTGGCGGCTATCAGTCTCGGCCTTCAGTTCGCCATAAACGACCCCGATGGCCTTAACAATGCCTGGATGATGGCATTATTTGCAGCAACGCTCGCCGGCTTCCTTGTCTTTAACCACAACCCGGCAAGTATCTTCATGGGCGACTGCGGCTCTCTTTTCATCGGCTTTTTTCTTGCCTCTTCGGCCCTGCTTACCAATCAGGCGGGCCGATCCAGAAGTTTTCTTCCGGTCATCGCTGTGCCGGTGCTCGTTTTATTGATTCCGATCTTTGACACAACGCTTGTTTTCGTCATGCGAAAGCTGGCAGGGCGATCCATTGCTCAGGGTGGCCGTGATCACACTTCGCATCGTCTCGTTGCTCTGGGGCTCTCTGAGCGGAAGGCTGTCTGGATGCTCTGGGCTCTGGCCGGTATTTCCGGCTTCATGGGCCTTGCCGTTCAGAGATTACCACTCGAAGCCAGCCTTGTGGGCGTTTTTCTCTTCAGTCTTGGGCTGATTTATCTCGGCATTCATCTCGGTAAAGTCAAGGTCTATGAAACGAGTCAGCCTGCCCCAGTACTTGGCTTTTTGGTTGATTTCTCTTACAAACGCCGAATATTTGAAGTCCTGCTCGATTCCAGCCTGATTGTTCTCTCCTACTACGGCAGCTATGTAATGGTTTTCGGACCACTCTCGACATCAATTGACCCAGGCCCGTTTTTCCAGTCACTGCCACTTGTCATCGGAATAAAAATGGCCTCACTCACGGCCGCCGGTGTCTATCGCGGGCTATGGCGCTACATTTCAGCCGATTCTCTCTGGGTCTATTTCAGAGGAACTTTGATCGGATCCATGGCATCAGTTGTCGTGCTGACCTTGATTTTCCGCTTTCAAGGCTTCAGCCGTGTCATGTTCGCCCTCGACGGATTCATCCTCTTTTTTCTGATTGTCGGCAGCCGATTTGGCTTCAGATTCATTCGTAGCCTTCTACCTAACGGAATGGTGCCAGATCAATTAACTAAGGTTTTGATTTATGGCGCTGGAGACAGTGGTGCGATATTGGCAAGTGAAATCAGCAATAATCCAATCTGGCAATTAAAACCTGTCGGGTTTCTCGACGACGATCCTCTGAAACATGGCCGGATTCTCTGTGGGATTCGCGTTTTTGGTGATCTTGTAAAACTCGATGATATCAGAAATAAAACCGGTGCAACCCGCCTGATTATTTCTTCGATTCAATTTTCGCATAAACGCATCGGCGAAATCAGTGAAACCTGTGAAAGACTTCAAATTGAGCTTTATAAACTTTCATTAACAATTCAGCCAATTATAACTTACGAAGACAATTACGATCTTGTATCACCCAGTGTTGTTGACGAAAATTTGTCTGAAATCAATTTGTCAAACATAATTACAGATCGATGAGAAAACAGAAATTGAAAATAGAATTCATGGCACTTTCAATTTCATGAAATCAACTCTCGAACAACCCTCAGTAATTATTGAAGAAAATCAGAAAACCGAAGTGAGATCGGGAATTAAACGTGATTATTTTTTCATGGTCTTTTTTAATGCAATTGTTGCATTACTTTCTTTTGGTACTACGACGATATTGCTGACATACCTCGGCCGTGAAAACTATGGTGAAATTGTAATCCTGACTAATGTAACACTTTTACTTTCAACACTCGGCACGGAATGGACGGCTCAGGCAGCGATTCGTTTTGGCACGGAAGAATTTCTCAATCGGGGCCAGATCCAGCGCATTTTCTGGAACCGGCTCGCGGTCAGTTTCTGCGGTGTTGCAATCACGCTTTTTGCCAGACCTTTCTGGGGAAAAATTTTAACGACTGGATTTCAGTTTACGGAAGCCAATCTAATCTTTATCTCATTTTATTTACCGGCTCAGGTCGCCTGGATGAATCTTCAGCGAGTGCTGCCACCTATTGGCCGGCACAAGCTTCTTTATCCACTTCTCGCACTTGAGCGATTAGTGGTCTT
>JBILGL010000509.1:0-3646 GCA_044351075.1 Isosphaeraceae bacterium
CCAAACCTGTCGCGGGCGATTCAGATTTTCGAATCGGCCAAGCCAAAGCCAAAAAGCACTTTGCGGATTCTGGGCACAATTGCTGCCGGCACACCGATTGAAGCGGTGGAAGATGCTGAAGTGCTTGATTTTGAGGAATGGCAGCAGGATAGTGAAACATTTGCGCTTCGTGTGAAGGGCGATTCGATGATCGAAGCCCATATTGACGAAGGCGACATTGTCATTATCAAACGACAGCAGACGGCCTCAAATGGTCAGATTGTCGCAGTGCTTGACGATCAGAATGAAGCGACTCTCAAAAAATTCTATCGCGAGAAGGGTAAATTCCGTCTCGAGCCCTGCAATCGGAATCTCAAGCCAATTATCCGCTCCAAAGTTGACATCATGGGCATTCTGGTTGGTGTCGTGCGTCGCGTTTAAGTGGGGCACGCAGGGGCAGCCGATCACCAGTGGAATTGGGATAATTTCGAGCCAGCCTTGTTTTCTGCAAAAACGAGGCTGGTGCTTCATGATGTGCCTGGGATTGAAACCATCTTTTTTCAGCTTGTCGATGAATCGCTGCATGGGTCGTCTTGACTTTCAGCGTGAATTTTCGGATTTTTGTTTTTGATGGGGTGCACTTTCTTGCACAATTGGTGCTGATGTTGCTTCGGCTCCACTTTTCGGCACTCAATCAACCCATCACTGCATGAATTTCAGAGGCTTTCGGCAGCCTTAAAAAATCCGAGATCGAGACCAGAAACAGGAGTTTCAATGTCCCTCCCCCCTGCTCAGGAAGACTATGTTCGTATTTTTTCCGATGGTGCCTGCAGCGGTAATCCGGGGCCTGGCGGCTGGGCTTTTATCATGGAGCATCCTGCCTCTGGAAAACGAATTGAGCGATCCGGGGCTGAGGAGCATACAACTAATAATCGCATGGAGATCACCAGCGCCCTCCAGGGCCTGATGATGCTCAAAAGGCCTTGTATTGTTGAGCTGGTGACCGACAGCCAATATCTGGCCAAAGGCATTTCAGAATGGCTCGCCGGCTGGCGTGCCAATGGATACAAAAGGCGTGAGGCAGGCAAGCTCAAGCCTTTGATTAATGAAGACCTCTGGCGGGCGGTTGATGAGCAGGTCCATCGTCATCAGATCAAGGTCACGCATGTCAAGGGTCATGCCGGCCATCCTGAAAATGAACGATGCGACCAGCTTGCTGTGGCAGCCTACAAAAAAATGATGTCTGAATCGGCAAAGCCCGCTTCAAAAAGCTCGTGGACTCCGACACTGCCGACTCGCTCTTCCACACCATCACCCGTTGAATCGGCTGAAGTACCTGATTCAGGCATTCCCGAAGAAGAATATTATCAGGGCTCAAAGCGATTTGCTCAGCCTGAGCCAACAAGAGTCATCGAACAAATCGCTGAGCCTGCATCGATAGCTCCTCCGGAAATTCATCCCCCATTGGCTGAAACTCCTGAAAAAGAGGCCTCCGTCGGGAAATCACCCAAACCTCGTGCCCCCAGACGTAAAAAAGCGGAAAGCCCTGCCCTGCTTCCCGAAGCACTTGAGCCCGTGCTTGAAACAAAGCCTGAAAAGCTTCAGGCGGCTCCCCCAGCTCAAATTACTGAGGCTCCACCCGAAGCGGATGATCCGGCCCCTGCCCCGAAAAAACGCGGCCGAAAGCCGAAAGCAAAAGAATAAATCAGTATGCCCTGCGGCATTTTGCTCCACAGGGCCATTTCTCGGCTGAATCAATCAACATACTTCATGGAAGGCATATTGGTCTTGGTCACCTGTCTGGCCCTGGCCTTTTCAGGTGCATTTTCCGATTTCGCTTCGGGTGCAACGGTCGGGGCGCCGGCCGTGCTCTCTGGTTTCTCACCACAGCCCGCGAAAATCAGGCAGAATGTGAACGCGGCAATGGGAAAAGAGATTTTTTTCATATTGGCCTTTCTTGTGTTTTCAATCGCCCTGCATTGAGCCAGGTTATGCCAATGCAAAAGCGATGCGACGGAATATCAATCAATACGAATCGGCTGAAATCACTTCGCCAAAGCTCCGTGTACCCAACGCCCGATAGGTCTGCATAGAGATTGACTCTTTGAGGAATCGCACAGAGCCGTCGCCAAAAAGAAAATTGGCACCACCTGCATGGTTAGAGCGAAAACCAAACTGGCCAAGTTCCTGGGCTTGCGTGCTCGTCTGCCAGTTGAAGGGGCCAACGGATGTCAGAGCCGACGGCCCGCCTGATTTCACTGGCTTCGCATTGATTCTGGGCACGACATAAGCCATCGAACTGACACGAACATCGCCGGGCCAGATCGATCCGGCTGACCAATCGGGGCCGGCAAATGCGCCTCCGACATTTATAAAATTAAAGGCGGAATTCGCCGGCTCATCTCTGAATCTGGATGTCTCGCCCACGAGCAGTGTGTTTGATGTGCCGTCCGTCACCGCATTGATGCCAAAGGCAATATTGCTGCCAAAGATTCCTTCCATATCAATAACACCACATCGACTGGCATTATTTGCCGAAACGGCGGTGCCCCATGAGTAATAAATTCCCTCGGTAATTCCGGCCACTCCGGCATAGGAAGTCTGAAGTGTTCCGATGTAACCTGATGCCGTGAGGTCAACGTTCGGAGTATCTTCAGGGCAATGGTAGGCGGCCACTTTCAGCCTGACCGAAGTAAATTGAAACGTGGAATTGTAGGGTCGCCAGAAATTGACTGCATTGAATTGATTACTCCCTTCCATAAAAGGGAGGATATACATGCCCCAGGTGTGCCCCCACATAGTCGAACAGTTGTCGTATTGGCGGCTTCGCTGCAGCCGGCCCATGGGAAAGCTGCCTGCTGCGCTTTCGTAATGATGAATCGCCAGACCGATCTGCTTGAGATTATTGATGCACTGGGTGCGCCGGGCGGCAGCTCTGGCCGACTGCACTGCCGGCAACAATAGAGAGATGAGCACTGCGATGATGGCAATAACGACTAAAAGCTCAATTAAAGTGAATGCTTTCAGTGGTTTTTGATATTTTTGAATCAATGGGAGCTCCTGCTCTGCAAATGGCGGTACATTGCGACTAAAAACTGTTTTCTCTTTTGATTCACTCAGTTTTCAGTTTCAACTAATGATCTGATTTTTATTGAACAGTTCAAGATGAGAGAAAATTTAAACAGAAATGATTTAATTTATGTACTATTTCGTTGATTACGATGAAAAAAGGTTCATTTTGACACAGTTAACAAGTCGATCACCAAGGCCTTGCCTGAAATTCATCAAGCGCGGCGTTTGCAAAATGAAATGGCAATATGCCATATCAGGAAATATTAATCGCAGTCATTAATTTTACAAATGGTTGATCATCATGGCTAAAAAAATGGAAGAAGCGAAATGTTTTCGCTTCTTCCAGAATTTGTCGGAGCGAGTCCGCTTAACGTTCGGCGGGTGTGCTTGCACCGCCACCTTTAATGGCTGTGCCGCCGCCACGACGACTTGGAGCTTTTAAAACTCCAGGTTCATTTTTAGGAGCTGAACCATCGCCCTTGGGAACGGATGACGGATCAGGGGCCGTTGGAATTTCTTCATTTGATCCACATCCGATAAGGAGTGAGGATAAAATCAGGCCCAGAAAAATCTTTTTCATAAACATGTTCCGTAA
>JBILGL010000072.1:0-11894 GCA_044351075.1 Isosphaeraceae bacterium
TTCGCGTAATGTCGCCCCAGCCTGCGCCACGATGAAAGCGGGCGGATGGGATCGCAACAAATTCACCGGCACTGAACTCTCGGGCAAAACGCTGGGCATTATTGGCCTGGGCCGGGTGGGTCTGGCTGTGGCGCAGCGGGCGCGGTCGTTTGAGATGAAGATTGTCGGCTTTGACCCGTTCTTGACGGCGGAAAAAGCGGCCGAGCTGGGGATTGAGTCGATCGGTCGGCTGGATGACCTTTGGCACCGGTGCGACTATATTACGCTGCATACGCCACTTTCAGCAGAGACGCGCAATGTGGTGAACGCCGAAACGCTGTCAAAGATGAAGAAAGGTGTACGCATAATTAACTGTGCCCGTGGCGGGCTGGTGGATGAAGCGGCCCTGCGGGACGCCCTTGATTCCGGGCAGGCGGCAGGTGCGGCTTTTGACGTTTTTGAGCCGGAGCCACCGGCGGCGGATAACCCGATTGTGGGGCACCCGAAAGTGCTGGTGACGCCGCACTTGGGTGCATCGACGGAAGAGGCCCAGATTAATGTGGCGATTGAAGCCGCCCACTTGCTGACGGACTATTTCCAGAAGGGCCAGGTGCGGTTTTCGGTCAATCTGCCAAGCATGGACAAAGCCGAACTGGCCGATTTGAAGCCATATCTGGATATGGGCAGGCGGCTGGGCATGCTGCATGCCCAGATGGACAGAGGCACAATTCAGGGCGTGAAGCTGGTTTTCCGCGGCGAAGTGGCCACCAAGAACACACGGCTGGTGAAGCTCTCATTTGCGGCGGGCTGGATGGAATCGGCCATGAACGAGCCGGTGAATCTGGTTTCGGCCGAGAGCCTGCTGAAGAGTCGTGGCATTACGATTATCGAGGAAAAATCGCCGGAAACAGCCGATTTCGGTACGCTGATTCAGGCCGAGGTAACGAGCGACCGCAAGACGTATATCGCAGCGGGCACTCTGTTTGGAAAAACGCAACTAAGGCTGGTGAAGCTCGGGCCCTATCGGCTGGATGCCACGCTTGATGGCACCCTGTTTGTTTTCAGCCATCGCGACGTGCCGGGCCTGATTGGCTTTATGGGCACGACCATGGGCAAATACGGCGTGAATATCGCCGGGATGTCGGTCGGGCGAGAAGCGGATGCCCCTGGCGGCGAAGCGATTGGCGTGGTGAATCTGGACAGCGCCCCGCCAGCCGAAGCGCTTGAGCAGCTCACGGCCAACCCGAATATATTGTCGGTAAGCCTGGTCAAACTGCCGAAGTCGGGCGTGATGCCGCCATGGCTGGGCGGGATTTGATATTTGGCTGATCAGCGGGAAAGATCATTCCAGAAAGTATTTCTGGCCAAACATATTGAAAATTCGTGTAGTGTAATTGTACACTACGGTTCCTATATTCCCTGCAACCTGCAACTTCTTGAGGATTTTTTGTCGATGACTTCACGAATACGGATTCACTGGCTGTTGGCGTTAGCTGCATTTCTACTGATGCGTCAAAATGTGTTTGCCGTCGATATAGCCTGGTTTGAGCCAAAAGATGCTCCGAACACCTCTAGTTCGCTTCAGACGAGCGCCGCATACACATCAAATTTAGGCGTGGCGTTTCAGACTGGTAGCTCGGGCCCCTTCAAGATGGACTGGGTCAAACTTGAATTGACAACTGGGAGCAGCACGACAAGTTCCGAAAGTTTCAAGCTCGCCATTCACGACGCATCTAATTCAACAGCCTATTCGGCGGTTGCCGGCACGACCGCGCTTGCCACAGATACTGTCACCTACACCAAGCCGACGACAACCTCTACAGAATTTTCGCTGACTCTGCGAGCTTCCGATATACCGAACATCACAAACTACGCCATGGCGTCGAACACCGCTTACACTCTGTTCATTTACAATTCAAGTTCAGGTTCGATCGCCCTCCGGCGGACTACAGGCTATTCCGACCAAACGACCAATAACTTCTACAACGTGAGCAACGGTTTCACGGCCCTGGACACGTTTCGTAACAACACCCCCAATTATTCCAACACTTTTGGCAGCTATCCGACGTTTCAAATCTCGTTCGGCCAGACTGTTGTTCCGGAGCCTTCTACTTGGGCCCTGGGCGGCATCAGCACGATCTTGTGCTTTGCTCTATGTTGGCGTAATCGTAAGAAAGCCGCTTGTGCCTGATCCGGATTTTTGAATCGATTGGGAAAAATTCGTTTCAAGACCTGTTCTTATCTCGGCCCCGCCTCTGCCACGACACAGAGGCGAGGCCATTTTTTTATGATGGCAAAGCAGGCTGAAGAATCAGTCGCTCGACGACTTCGTGATTGAACGCTGGAGACTTTCTAAAACGGAGACGTTCTTCGCCGTTTTGTCGCAGGACTCAATTACAACACTTTATCGCCCTTTGCGATAAATGCCGCCGGAGTCGCGGGCGATTTGCTGAAGCACGGCGTCGGGCCCTGCGGGACCGAGGTCGACGACGTGAATCGGCACGCCGCGGCTATTCCACTGCCTGATCTGGGCTGGGTCGGGGTCGTCAAATTGCCCATCGGTCAGGAAAAAGACGGCGGACGGATCAAGGCCGATGGCCTGGCGCAGGGCTGGGCCGGGCAAGGTGCCGTCCTTTTGTGTCAGGCGGGCGAGCCAGCCCGGCACTTTTCGGGCGTCGGCCGACTGGGCAGAGATAAACGGCCCCCAAGGCACGGCCAGCGTGCTGGCGTCAAATGCGAGAATGTAGAACTTCTGCGGGAATCGGAGCTGGCGGATGGCCGCATTCAGGGCAGAATGGGCAAAGGCCAGGCGGCCGCCATCGAGCATGCTGGTGGAGTTGTCGATCACGAAGACGAAGCTGTCGCCCTCGGCCCTGATGCCGTAAAACGATGTGCTCAAGTGGCTTGATGGCCGAGTGTTACCGGACTTGCTTGGGCTGGAATTGCGTTTTTGCTGCGCATCGAATTTCTCACGCGAGATGACCTGTGGGGCATCACTTTTCTGCTTTGGTGATGCTGGTGGGTCAGCTGCGCTGAGTACCGAAACAACAGTAAGAAACAGGACTGAGAGAAAGCGGGCCGGGGGTCGGGTCAGTGGCCCGCTTTGCATGATAGGTCAGTCAGCGACTTCGATATTGAGGATCTGGAGTTTGAGAATCCCGCGCGGGATGGGGATTTCGGCCACTTCGCCGACCGACTTGCCGACGAGGCCCTTACCGACGGGGCTTGAAGCAAGAATTTTGTTGTTTTCGTAGTCTTCTTCGCCGGGGCTGACGAGGGTGTATTGCTCTTCTTCGTCGAAATCAATGTCCTTGACGGTCACCTTACAGCCGAAAACCACACGATCGGTCTTGATATTGCTGCGATCGACAATCTGGGCTGAGGCCAGCTTGCTTTCCAGCTCGCGAATCTTGGCGTCGAGCATCCCCTGAGCTTCAACGGCGGCGTCAAATTCGGCATTTTCCGAAAGGTCACCTTCAGCGCGGGCTTCCGCGAGCTGATCCGCGATGCGCGGAGCCTCGACATTTTTATAATGGTCGAGCTGTTCCTTGAGTTTCTCGTAACCTTCTTTTGACATGGGGATGCGTTCAATCGCCATTCCCTGAGACTCCCAATGGTGCGGCAAATGCACAATCGAAAAGAGTGTTCCGCCTGGCGAGTCGATTGCCTGGGTCAGGCCGGGCGGAGGAAAGAGAGGGGGCATTTCGCCCCAAAACAGAACCGGATGTGGAACTGATCCACACCCGGTTATATCACTTTTCATACAAGAGTAGTCAGACCGGGCTCCGGTTTCAAGTACTTTTCTGCCGGGAGCTTATTCAGCACCGATCTATTACTCGTGGCGGAGTGCTTCAATGGGGTCCATCATCGCGGCGCGACGGGCCGGATAAAGCCCCGCAATGACCCCAACGAAGACCGATACACTGAAAGCGATGACGATTGACTGAATCGTCACAATGGCTTTTACTTCGGAGTAGAAGGTGATCACGATTGGGATCACAACCCCAATCACAACGCCCAAAATTCCACCGACACCCGAAAGCACAATCGTTTCGATCAGGAACTGCTGCACGATATCCTTACGCTTGCCACCCAGAGCACGACGGATACCGATCTCGCGGGTACGCTCGGTGACCGTCGCCAGCATGATATTCATGATGCCGATGCCACCGACGATGAGAGAAATACCGGCAATGGCACCCAGAACGAGGCTCCAGATACGAGCCGACCGCTGGGCTTCGAGCAGAAGGTCGTAAGGCACGGTTATAGCCACGTCCTTCTTGCGTTCGTGGGCATTATAGGGCTCAATCGCCTGCTTGATGATCGGCACGGTAGGCAGCACAAGTTTTGTATCTTCAACCTGCACTGTGATTTGAGAAAGCTGTGTCTCTTCCATTTCCATCGACCCGGCACGGCTGTTCATGATACGCTCGCCGAACCGGAGGCGGCAGGTGTTAATCGGGATGTAAACGTCCTTGTTATAATCCTGTGCTGCAAATGAACCGCCGATACCGGCTGTGGCCTGCCGCACTTGAGTGACACCAATGACAGTGTAGTAATCAGAGGCGATCTTGATCGACTTGCCGACCGGATCTTCAAACGGGAAAAGCGATTCGGCCGTTCCTGCCGCCAGAACGACATAGTTTTGATAGTCGCGATTGTCCGTCTCAGAGAGGAATCGGCCGCGGGACATTTCGAGCCGGTTGAAATCCTGATAATCGGCCGTTGTGCCAACGACTCGACCATCAACCGCATGATTGAGCCGACGCACTTCTTTCTTGATTTCACGGATTGGCAGTGCTTTTTTGATCGTGGGCACTGTGGCAATCACACGTTCAAAATCATCGTATTTTAAGCCATAGTTCAAAATACGGGATGGGCGGCCACCGGCGGCCTGCGCCTCATCCGATGGCTTGACGGAACGATAAATGATATTCGTTACGCCCAGCATTTCAAAACGCTTCTGGGCGTCGCGGCTCGAGCCCTCGCCAATGGCAAGCATGGCGATCACGCTGGCTACGCCGAAGACAATTCCGAGAACAGTGAGGCCGGAACGGAGCTTGTGCAAAAGCAGGCTCTTGAGACCCATCTTGAGACTACGCCAGATACGGCCCATGGTCAGTCGGCTCCTCTGTCTTCTACACTCAAGCTGAGATATAACAGGCAGTTAGATCAGTAGTCATATCAGACGCCTATACCCTGAAGACGGGCGGCGGCTTCATACATGCGGCGCGAAGGGCCGTCTTCCACAATCTGACCGTCGCGCATGCGGATGATCCGCTTGGCATGTTCGGCAATGTCGTCTTCGTGAGTCACCATGATGATGGTTTTACCAGCTTCGTTCAGATTGCCAAGCATCGTCATGATTTCATGGCTGGTCTTGGTATCAAGATTACCCGTGGCTTCGTCAGCGAGGATAATGTAGGGGTCGTTAATCAGCGAACGGGCAATCGCCACACGCTGCTGCTGACCACCGGAAAGCTGCATCGGGCGGTGATCAAGACGTTGCCCCAGGCCGACCATCTCGGCCAGTTGCACAGTACGCTCATCCTGCTCTCGCGAAATTTCGCCATTGCCCTGATAGGTCAGCGGCAGCTGGATATTCTCAAGCACCGTATATTGCTGGATGAGGTTATACGACTGGAAGATAAAACCAATATAGCGGCTTCGCACATCAGAAAGATCATCGTCGGACATATTGGCCACATCATTTGGGCCCATGTAATACTGGCCTGAACTCGGCCGGTCAAGGCACCCCAGAAGGTTGAGCATGGTCGATTTACCGGAGCCTGAAGCCCCCATGATCGCCACATATTCACCTTCAAAGAAGTCAACCGAAACGCCACGAAGGGCATGAACTATAACGGCGCCGGACTCTGGCCCGGCACCTTTCTTACCCATAATGTACGTTTTGCGTACATCTTTCAGGCTGACGATTGGCCGCTTGCCTTCCTGAATCGCCCGACTGCGGTAAAGCGATTCAGGAACAGTGACGTTTGACAGATCAACAGTCGAGAGGTCACTCATTGAGGAGGGCCCCCACCACCGGGACGACCACCGCCAAAGCCTCCGCCGCCACCGGGAGGGCCACCGCCACCGGGACGACCACCACCAAAGCCACCTCCGCCACCACCACCGCCGAAGCCGCCGCCTGCGGAGAATTGCTTCATCATATCTTCGAGCTTCTTGATCTGCTCGTTGGTCGCGCCAGCAGCTTTGAGTGTCGAGGCCCGCTCTTCAGGCGTGCCACGGAAGAGCTTCATCCGATCTTCCTGAGGAACTTTCTGAATGAGAGCAGTCAATGCCGGATCGGAACCAAACATGCCACCACCGGCCCCACGGCCACCCTTCGACTTGGCTTTTTCTTTACCTTCGGCCTTGCCTTCACCAGCCTTGGCCTGTTCTCCACCGGCGGCGGCCTTCTTGGCGGCACCACCCCACGATTTCGATTTACCGGCAGCACCCGGGCCAACCAGATCACGCTTTTCCGCATCAGAAAGCAGATTCATCGGGGCCAGTGCCACATCAGATCCATCGGTCAGGCCGTTTTTAATCTCAATCAACTGGTCGTTTGTATCGCCCAGCGTGATTTCGGTTTTATCCCAGCCTGTGTCCGATTTCTTGAATGCGTAGTCTTTGCCACCCATCTGCAAAACGGCCTGAACCGGCACGGCCAGAACGTTGTCGATCTCGTTGATCAGGATTTCGACCTGGGCTGTCATGCCGGGCCTGAGGCTGGCATTTGGCTTATCGATCGAGACCTGTGTGGTATAGACCTTGACGTCAGAGTTGAAGAAGTTCGCCGTGTCGGGCAGCGGGGCAACGGAATCAACCGTGCCTTCGAGCTCTTCACCAGGGAAGGCATCAACGCGAATGCGTGCCTTGAGGCCCTTGGTCACACGGTCAATCTGTGATTCGTGAACCTTCGTATTGACCCGCATGTTGTTAATATCAGGCAGGCGGAAGATCGGCTGGCGTTCGCGAACCTGGGCCCCTTCTTCAATCTGGGGGGCATTGGAGCTACCGAATCGGCCGGGATCGTTGGCATAGACCACCAGGCCATCGTTCGGCGCGAAGAGCTTGCACTTTTCGATCTGAGCCTTGAGCTTATTCTCTTTCTCTTTTTCAAGATTCAGAGTGGCTTCCTTAGCGAGCTCGTCGGATTTGGCCTTCTCGATATTCGAGTTCAGGTCCGTGAGCATCTTGCGCTTGGTGTATTCCTTGAGCACGATAATCTTGGTTTCGGCTTGCTCTTTAGAGAAAGTCGCTTTTTGCAGGTTAGCCTGCTCTGAGATCATCTGGGTTCGGGAGACATAGCCTTTTTTGTACATGTCTTCCGTCCACGCGAGACGATCCTTGGCACGATACATATCGGTCTCGGCCAAGGCTTTCTCGCCCTCAGCCTGCCGCATGTCCTGCATGTATGTGCCCTGAAGGTATTCGTCCTTGGCGATTTCGGCCACTTCGCGAGTCAGTTTGCTGTTCAGATAGGCGGCTTCAGCCTGCTGAACGGCAATCTGCTGGTTCGTGAGAGAATCTTTAAGCGAGGCCGAGTCAAGCTCGCAGACCAGTTCGCCCTTCCGGACGCGGCTGCCTTCCGGCAAAATTTTGATGATTGTGGTGGAGCCTTCCACCTCACACATGACGTCTTCGTTACGCGAGCTTTCGAGATTGCCGCGTTCTTTGACGGTGATCGCCAGCCGGCCTTTGTTGACCTTATAGCTGACAACATCGATTTGCGGGGCGCCCATCATCGACTTATAAAAGTCGGGCTTGACGCCAAGCTGCTCCAATTGCCCTGAATAGACGAGTCCGGCGAAGCTACCTCCGCCGAACACGAAGAGAATCAGGAGTTTCTTGCCAAATCCCATCCGCTTCCGCGGCGTGCGCTTACTGGACGGGGAGTCCAGCGGCGGCAGGCTCACCGGCGGGGTCGTTGGCTCCATCCCATCGGACGGAGTAGATGGATTTGGGAGCGAAAAGTTCATAGAAGGCCTCCCATTCGTCGTAGGGCATAATTCCAAGGTCACGATACAATTGTAATCGCTGGCCAAGGAAAGTCACGTAAAGAGCTACAAGATTATTTGCACTGCCGTTTAGGCTGGTGATCGACTGGTTCAGGTTGATCACCTGAACAGCCTGATCGGTTGAACCACCGGGGGCAAAGAGCTGTTCCTGGGATTGATCACGCTGGCGGAACGACAGCGTAAACTGGCGTTTGCCAATTTCGTATTGCTGATAGGTTAATTGTAACGCACGAATCTCAGAACGGATAGACTGCTTTAAACTATCTTCGGCTCGCATCAGGTTCCGGCGTTGGGACTGATAGTTAATCAGGGCCTGGCGGAACTGATTACGTTCGTTTAACCGGACCAGTGGCAATTCCGCGTTGAGCACCAAGTTAAACTGCTTGGCATCGCTGAGGAAGCCCATTGGGTTGGTGGTCGTGGGCGAGGTAAAAACCTGGTTGGTCACACCAAGATTAAATACTCCCTTGAGCGCATTGGCCGTGACTCGAATCTGACGCCATGAGTCATAAAGCTGGGCCCGGGCATTCATCAGGTCGAGGCGATTTTCCATCGCAACCCGCACACCGGAATTGAGAATATCTTCTTCTTCGTCGAATTTTTCATTGATGATCACATCGAGCATGGAGCGATCATCAATCTTGATATCAAGCTCGTCGAGATCCGGCAGACGGCCAACGATGACGTCGAGTTCCGCAAGTTCACGATCCTTGCGGATAGACCACTCTCGAAGCTCTCGCAGAAACTTGCGATATGGGCTGATCAGTTCAAGGTCGGGCATGATGGGCAGATCAGGTGGCAGGCCCATCTGGATCTTAAACTGGTCAAGCTGATTGCGGAATTGAACCTGCGAATTGAGTAACTGCACTCGGCTGTTTTGAAGAGAATTATTAGTCTGGTCCACCTGAAGCTGGGTCAGTGTGGAACCTTCACCACCAAGCTGTTCTTCCTGAAGGGCCAGTGATGTTTCAAAGCTGGAGACAGCATTACGGTTATTTTCGATCTGCATGAGTGTCTGCAGCAGTGGCATGAAGCCGACTGTTGGATCACCACCGACGCCTGTTGAACCACCGGCACCGATTGCGAGGTTAGCGGAACCGCCACTGGCCTGGCCAAGCATCGTTTTAGCCACAAAGTCCTGCCGATAGCGGGCAAATGCTCGCACTTCATAAAGCAGGTTACGCTCAGCCTGAGTCAACCCCTCCAGTGTAACCGCGCGGCCGCCACCTTTGAGGAACGGCTGAACGATGGAAATCGGAATGACCGACTGCACGCTCGGCTGGATTGGATTTGAACCGGTCAGGTTAAAAACCGTCTGGCTGGCAAAGGCCGCCACCACTCGGGCACCTGACATAAACACTTTGCCGACACCAGCCACCTGACCCTGCGAGAGCACGCTTGCCTGGCCACCCGGTGCTTCCAGCGTTCGATAGAGAAAGCTGTTGGCAAAGTTGGCTGGGGAACCACCGGCAAATGTACCCGTGGTCGGGCTCAGGCCTGCAAAGACCTGTGGTTCAAGATTGAATCGTTGCAGGGTGACCGGCAGTGCCGTCAAGTAGATGTTTTCCAAACGCGACTGATAATCGCGGCTGTTGACAAGGGCTAAAGTTAACGCATGGTCAGGTGTGAGCACATAGACTTTAGATTCACGAGGCAGACCTGCCGCAAGCTGAATATCGAGATCTTGGATTTTCGGATTCAGGATTTCGAGCAGCTTCGTCGTCGTATCTTCGACTACCGATCCACCAGGCTGGCCGATCTCCAGAGCTGCATTGCCTTCTGGCTTAACGATTTCCAGCGGCATGGGCAAGCTGTTGGGATCTGCCGCCGGTTTCGGGGCAGTCGTCTGGGCAGGGTTTGCACCAGTAGCTGGCGTAGAAGGCGAAGCCGAGCTGGTTGCAGCAGGAGCCGTCGCCTGAGTCAGCAAGACGGCATGATCAACCTTCTCTGGCTGGAGTGACAATTCGCCAGGTAGCGGAATACCGGTTTTTTGCGAAGCGGCAAACTGAGTGATCATTGCTCGCGTTTCAGTTTTGACCGTATCAAGCTCAACTGACTTTTGGCCCGAATTCAGGAATTTTGAAGCAGGGTCATTTCTCGTGCCGGAAGCGGTTGAAGCAGATAGAACTTCACCCGGAGAAGTGGCTTGTGTCGCTCGTTGACCGGATTGAGCGACACCTGCCGGACTGTGCCCCGGGTGAAGATCTACTTCCTTAGGCGACACCTCGGCGGCATTGGGCCCAACATTATTTTGGGATATTGAATTCAGTAAGTACGGCTGAGCATTTCGCGACATCGGTATCCGTGGCGTATTACTTCCCGGAAATGCCGATGAGCCAGGAGCACCGGGGGCAGGCGGAGGTGTTGGCGGAGTCGTGCGAGGCACGCTAGGGTTTGGCCCGATTTCGTCGGGGCTGGTGCGGCCGGGTGTAGTGCGATAGCCAGAATTATCGCCCCTGAATGCTCGATTTTCATCACGCGTCTGGCGATCGGTTTCAGGATCGTTTGGCACGCGTGGCTCAGGCCGCAGGTCTGGCACACGGGGGGTTGGGAAAACCAATTCGCCGGAATCAGGTGCATCCGGGCTGGGCTTGTCTCTCGCCCACTCTTCAAGCATGGCGATGTAGCCGGTGCCTTCGGTGGGCGAAAGCAGTCGGGTTCTTGGCGCCTGGGGCACAGGCGAGAGGGCTTCGGCGGCAACGTCGTCAGGCGGGGCGGCTGGATGATCGGGATCGAACGGATCAGCGAAACGCGACATCGCCGGTGGCTCGATCGAGAACATGTCAAGCCGGAAACGCGGGTCACGGCTCTTCTCAAAGACGGCTTCAGTGGTATCCTGATTGGCCCACTGGCGGAAAAATTCCCGCGTGCAGCCAGTAAGGTTGAGTGAAGCCACTGAGAAGGCAGCCAGTGGTATAGCCTTGGCGAGCCGCCGCTTCAACGAACGTTTCTTCATGACCCTTAACCTCAATTTGCCGTCGGAGCCGGTTTCCCGTGGCAAACTCGCGAGAGGAAAGCTGACAGAGTTTCAAGATTCATGCGACTCGATCTTAGGGCCAGATGCCTGCTCTGCCACGACTTGAGAAAAAATCTCAAAAACTGGACACAGGACGGGCGCCGGTATCGACCGAAACGCGATTGCTAAACATATCGGTCATTCCGGCTGTAGGGGTTAATTTAATTCCGTAGAGATGCATTTGATGACACTTTTGGAAAAGACTTACAGTTATTCATGAAGAGATGACGATGGGAAGAATAATTCGTCTGAATGTCGGCAGGTGTTACCCGCTGATGCGTCTCTGCACAGCAAATGTCTGGTGAACACATTCGATATTCGCAGGTTAAATCACCTGGCCAATTATGCCTCAAGACTGGCGGGCCCCAACGGGTGGCCTCAAGTTGGCTTAGGAGAAGGGAGTCTCCCGATGCGTTCAAGTCGTGGATCTGAATCGAGCCGCAACCGGAAAACCCGTGGCATGCAGCCTCGCGCGGAGTCGCTTGAAACGCGGCAACTCCTCGCTGTGGACCTGAACTTCACAGCTGGTCCGGCCCCCGGTCCCTATGGTGTTGGGCTGACTGGTGTCGGTGGCGCCACGAATGTGGGCACGAGCGTTGCCGTAGTAGGCGACGTCAACGGCGATGGCTATCAAGATATGGTTGTCGGCACGCCGTCGATCGGTTCAGCCGCTTTCATTTTCGGTTCGCGGCCGACCGATTACCTGACACTGTCGAATTCCAGTCGCCTGACGACCCTTCAAAATTTGGTGCCAAGCAGTTCAGGCATCTCAGGCTTTCAATTTGTTGATCCGGACTCGACATCGCAGTTTGGCTTCAGTGTAGCGGCAGCAGGCGACGTCAACGGCGATAGATTTGCCGACTTCATTGTGG
>JBILGL010000512.1:0-3597 GCA_044351075.1 Isosphaeraceae bacterium
CCGGAACGGAAACGCCATCGCCAGGTGTCGTCAAAGGCTTGATAATAGACCTTGCCAGAGCCGGCAAACTGATAGACCAGAAGGGGCAGGGGGCCATCGCTGCCGGTGGCGGTCGGGTGTTCGGCCAGGGTGACGGCAGCGGGCTTGAGCCGGGGGGCTTCCATATACCAGTAAAGTTCCGGCAGATTTTCCCAGATGGATAGGCTGGAGGATTCGTCGTTGCCGAAACGGAAGATCGGGCTGGATCGGCCTTCGAGCGTGAGCCGGGGACGAAAGGCGGAAAGATCGTTGGCCGTGGCGCCACGGGTGGGGTTGCGGGCATCGCCCAGCTCAATCGGCAGCAGATCGGCCAGCGGTGTGCCCTTGAATGTGAGCGGGTTGGCGATTTCGCCGGCGACCATCACCAGACCGCCACCTTTGACCGTCACAAATTCAACCAGATTCTTGATTTGGGTCGTTGTCAGAAAACCGGCGGGCACGTCGCCCAGCACGATCACGTCGTAGGCGAGGAGCTCGTCCTTACTGGTCGGAAAAACGGGAATGGCGGCGTTATCCTGATCGGCATATTCCGGGTCGCTGGAGAGGAGCAGGGCCGATAGCTCAATCGTTTCGTCGCGTTCGAGGAAGTTTTTCAGGTAGCGGTATTGGTATCGCGGCTGGCCATCAACGAGCAGCACCTTGAGCTTTTCTTTTTTGACCGTCACCTTGCGCTGGACGCGGTTATCGGCGACCGACTGTTCTCGATCCTTGGGAACAGACTCAATAATGTAGGTGATTTCGCCGGTTTCACGCGGGCGATGGTCGAGCTCGGGGATGCGAATGGTGCGGCCATCGGGCGGGGCCTTCACGGTTTTGGTCGTGAGCAGCTTCGGCTGGCTGCCGGGGGTGGCTTGCTCGTAGAGCCGAAGCGTCAGTTCCTCGCCGGCGAAGCCCTGACTGGTAAGGCGGGCGGCGAAGGGGATGACATCATCGACAAACGCCACATCATCGACTTCCATATCAGCCATTTCAATGTTCCGCGGCGGCTGCGGGTCGCCCAGGCCGACCAGATAGAGCGGCACATCGGCCCTTTTGGCTGATTCGGCGGCTTTCACGATCGTCTCGCCATCGGTCGTCTGGCCATCAGTCAGGAAAATCAGGGCGGTGGGCGGAATGCCCCTGAGCTCTGACAAAACCTGCCGAACGCCATCGCCAAGGCGGCTTTCCGTCGAGCTTGCCTCAAGTTTCGAGACCGCTTCAAGAGCACCCGCAACTTGTTCTGGTTTATCGACTTCGGCGATCATCCGCGTCGTCGATCCGACGCCATAAAGCTTGAGGCGATGATTCTTCTGGAGTCGTGTGAGCACGTCGCCATTGTCGCGGGCGATCCAGCGTTTAGGTATCTCAATACGGGGCAAGTCTTTAAGTGATGAGCCACTGGCTCCGGTCAGACGCTCAACCGCGGCAGCGACTTCAGGGTCAGCATATTGATCAGCCATGGCCTGGCTGGCCGAGTCGTCCACCATAATCGCCAGGTGCGGCAGGCCGGTGCGATCGATAGCAAGCACCAGCTCATTGACGGCCACGAGTGCCACCAGAAAGAGCAGGCAGCGGAGAGTGGCCAGTGTCCACCGGCCCCATGAGGGGACGCCACGCTCGCGCCGGTAGAGAATAATGATGAGGCCGAGGCCGAACAGGAGGATCGCCGCCGTGATCGACTGCGACCAGGGCTGATCAAACCGGAGCCGGGGCACGATGCGCTCGCCGGGGCCGGCGGGTGCCACGCCGAGTCGTTCGATCAGAGATTGGGTCAGGCGATCCAGCATGAGTTATTGTCGCAAACGGGCAGGGCGGGCAGATCAGCTTGAGACACGCACAACGCGGCGGCCGATCCACCAGGCGAACAGGGTTTCCAGAAGAATAAGCACAAGAACGGCCAGAAGCAGCGGGCGATGAACTTCGCCCCGGCGGGCGACTTCATCGGCGGCTTTGGTCAGCTCTTCCGCCGATTTAATGACCACGGGATCAAAGCCGGGAACAAGCTCTTTGAGCGAGCCGGGATCGACCCGGGCAGGGTCTGATTCAACCACCGGCGTATTCACGGCGAACCGGTCCGTGCGGGCGACGGGTGGAGCAATCGCCGCCTCATACACCCCCGACGTTTCAGGCGGGGCAAGCCGCAGGTAAGTGGCATCGGCCTCAGGGCGAAGGGCCAGCTCGCGGGCACCCTTATCGGGGGTTTTCAGCGTCACAGCGGCTGCGCCTGCCGTGGCGGGGTATGACTGAATAATCTCCTGCCCGACCAGCGAATTTTTTTCGCCGGTTCGGCCAGAGGCGGCCAGAAGGGCAATTTCACCCATCACCACGGGATAGCTTGGGTGCAGCGGCCAGGTGGACCATTTGGAATCGGCCGAGGTGGCGATCATCACGACATGACCGCGGCCACGGGCGGCTTCGATCACGGCCGGGTCGCCGTTGTCAAACGCCAGAGCGACGCGGCTGGGCGATTCCGGGTTTCGAGTGAGCTTGGCATATTGGAACGTGGCGACCTGCGTGAGACCCGAGGTGACGGCCGGCGTGGCCCCCTCATAAGCGGCTACGATCGGATGGCGATAGCCAAGTGGGTCGATCAGAAACGCGCCTGACTTTTTGGCGGCATCGCCCACGCTGGTGCCAAACTGGGCAGGGAGAAGGTCGCGTGTGGCGGTCGCCAGGCGACTGTTATAGCCATCGGCAACGATTCGGTCGCCGGCGAAAATGACCAGCCCGCCACCCGTTCGCACAAATTTGTCAAGTGTCACGGCTTCGTTTTCCGAAGGCTGGGCAACATTAGCCAGCATGATCACATCGTAGCCTGACAGGTCAAGACTGCCCAAACGGCTTTCCGGCACGACTTCAATGAGCATGGGTGTCTGTTCAGGCTCAGCCGGGGAACCGGCGGCGGGCGGCTGTTCGTTCTGGCCGGTTTCCAGCGGTGAGAGGGCCTGGGCGAGATAGTCTGTCTCAGCCTGGAATGGCTCGGGATTGAGGTCGCCATCGACCAGCAGGACACGAATTTTCTCTTTAACCGGAATTACCAGGCGGCGGCGGTCGTCCACGCCAAGCGGGTCTTCATCGATGACCGCTTCCACGACATGATCGCCCTCAGACCGGAAAATCTGGGTGAAATTGATCGTCACCGGCTCAGACACCGAAAGATCGACCGTCTGCTCCGGGCCAAGTTGGCCGTCGATCACCAGCTGCACTCGCGTGGCTGGTTTCGGCTCGGGCCCGAAATTACGTACCTGAACGCGAATATTCGTGGGCACACCCACGGTGACCACCGGGCTGGTGAGGCTCAGGCCCAGCACCGCCCGGTTGGGCTCGGCGGCAGCACCAAGGTCGATCACCACCGGCCTGATCTTGGACTCGTTGAGTTTATCGATCTCGGCTTTCAGGGCCGCATTGTTATCAACACCCGGCCGGGCCCAGGTGGCACGCTGCAAGTCCGTCAGGAAAAGAATTTCCTTATTCGGCAAAGGTGATGAATCAAGCACCCGACGCAGGCTTGCAAAAGTGGCTGAGAGATCGGTCGCGCCGTGTGTTGGTGTCGCCAGATCAATTTCGCGGCCCACCTGT
>JBILGL010000513.1:0-3583 GCA_044351075.1 Isosphaeraceae bacterium
ATGTGCCGACGCTCGAAGGCCCGCGCCGGGTGCCTATCCCCGCAGGCACTTCCAGCGGCTCACGCCTTCGCCTCAAAGGTCAGGGCGTGCCTGCTCGTGGCGATAAACCGGCCGGCGACATGTATGTTGTCACCAAAATCAGCGTGCCCAAAAAGATCGACGACGAGCTCAAAGCCAGGATCGAAGAGATCAAATCGAAGCTCAATGGCCGTCCGCGTGAAGGACTCTGGAAGTGAATGCCCGGTCGCCACTTTTGCCACAGGAGAAAAAACGGATCGGCGACGCCGTCGTGCTCTGGCAATTGCTGACTCTGCTCGGTGTCGTAGTGGTTTCAATTTTTGCCATCTGGCACCTGAAGCGCCGTGGAGCGATTGTTCGCAGCCGCATCGCCCCGCCAGTCATTCGATCGGGGGTTGATCAGCCACCAGCCTCCCCCTCAAGCCCCGGGCAGGCTGAGTCGTGACTTCGGCGGATGATAATTTGCCATTCAGCAGCGACTTGGTCGCTGCCGACGATGAATCAAAAAAGATTTCATCGCCCGACGCCCAGCCACGCCTGAAATTCCCTAAGTCGGCACGCATGCCCGCCGGGGGCCCTTATCAGCGTGTTTTTCAGGCCCGGCAGGTTGTTTCTGACTCAACCATCTCGCTGCATGTGCTGGCCAGTGGGCTCGGCACTCACCGGCTTGGGCTTGGCGTTTCAAAGAAAATGTTTCGCCGGGCCGTTGATCGCAATCGTATCAAACGCCTGATTCGCGAGGCCTTTCGCCTGGAGCGGCCCGGCTTTGGCAATGGGCTTGATCTGGTCGTCAGGCCGAAAATCCAAGAGCTTTCGCTCGGTGGCCTGCGAGAATCGCTGAAAAAACTGGTGCCTCGTGCCGAACAGCGTTTTTTGAAGCCTGATGGCAGGCAGTCTGGGCCATGAATCTGATCAAATGGCTCATTATCCGGCTGATCCGGCTTTACCAGCGGCTTTTGAGCCCGCTTTTGGGCAACGTCTGCCGTTTTTACCCAAGCTGCAGCAATTACACGATTGGTGCCATTGAAAAATATGGGCCGATTCGTGGCATCCTCAAGGGCTGCTGGCGCATCTGCCGCTGCCACCCCTGGAACCCCGGCGGCTATGACCCACCCTGACCTTTTCTCTTTCATATGAAAAGTAATAGCTCGTTCTACTTTTGCTGGCACGCAATTTGGTCATGCTTTATCCGCTCATTGCGATTTCGTTGTAAACAGCCAAAAGCAATGATTAATATAATAAAAATTAAGACCTTTCAATTGACAGAAAACGAATGAAGCAGAGATGATTGTCAAGATAGTGGAGGTTTCCATGCCCCTGTTTTCAGTCACTATACTCATGCTGCTGAGCCTGATTGGTCCTGATAAGGCAGGCCCGGGCGATCATGACAGAACTGTCATTGTTGATGGCCTGACTCGAAGTTATCTGGTCCACATACCGCCCGGTTATAAGGCGACCAGTTCAATGCCTGTTGTGCTGGCGTATCACGGTGGCGGGGCCAATGCCGACAACATGGTCATCTTCTCGGGCCTCAACAAAAAAGCCGATGAAGCCGGTTTTATTGTTGTCTATCCAAACGGCACCGGCAGGCTTGCAAGAATGTTAACATTCAACGCCGGAAATTGCTGTGGCTATGCCATGACAAACAAGATCGATGACGTCGAATTCGCAGGAAAAATACTCGACGATCTCGGAGGTTTTGTAAACATCGACAAGAAGCGAGTTTTTGCGACCGGCATGTCAAATGGGGCGATCATGGCATATCGGCTTGCAGCCGAACTTTCCGACCGAATCGCGGCCATCGCTCCAGTCAGCGGCCCGATGGGGTTCGACCAATGTAAACCGACACGCCCGGTATCAGTCATTCATTTTCATGGTACAGCCGATGAGAATGC
Source organism: Isosphaeraceae bacterium (assembly GCA_044351075.1). Lineage (GTDB taxonomy): Bacteria > Planctomycetota > Planctomycetia > Isosphaerales > Isosphaeraceae > QWQI01. Next base: position 1,914 of record JBILGL010000513.1, read on the forward strand.
CCCTTTCAAGGGCGGCAAAGGCAAGGGGCCTTCCGGCACAAACTTTTATTCCGTTGATCATTCCATTCAGGCCTGGGTCAAAGCGAACGGGTGCATGAAAATGCCGACAGTTGACAAACTACCAATTAAAATCAAAGACGGTACCGCAATCACTCGAAAGATTTATGGAAACGGGAAAGATGGAGCGGAAGTTGTCCTGATTGAGATCGAAGGGGGTGGGCACACCTGGCCAGGCTTGGAACCGCGATTGAAATCGTTGGGTCAATCAACAAAAAATATCTCGGCCAACGATTTGATGTGGGATTTTTTTGAGAAACACCCGATGAAGTAATCGAGATGATTTGGATATCAAACAACCACCTGATTGCTTAAAATCACGACGAATTGATCGTCAATGAAAATGATTTAATTGCGTGCAGCCAATCATAGTTTTGATATTTGAGATGTAGGGCATCGGTTTACCGTGCCATGGTTTTGAATTTCGTACGATCCATGCAGCCAATCAAAGTTATGATATTTCAGATGTAGGGCATCGGTTTACCGTGCCATGGTTTTAATTTTTGCACGATAAATCGTTGCCCATGACAAAACCGGGTCGTAAAGACAAAAAACAAGAATTGGCACGATAAACCGATGCCCTACAAAATCCATTCAGAATTGGCACGGTAAACCGGTGCCCGACAAAAATCCATGCAGAATTGTCACGGTAAACCGGTGCCCGACAAAAATCCATGCAGAATTGTCACGGTAAATCGGTGCCCGACAAAAATCCATGCAGAATTGGCACGGTAAACCGGTGCCCGACAAAAATCCATGCAGAATTGGCACGATAAATCGGTGCCCGACAAAATCCATACAAAAAAAACAGGAATTGGCTCAATAGATCGTCGCACGACAAAAAACCAAGCGGAGAAAAAAAATCAGCCATAAACAGTCAGACGAAAGTCAGTCGTTTACGATGTGATGAATGATTCGGATTCGTTTCGCTTTGCTTTCGTCGGGTCAGAAATCGCCGTCGATCCAGCGGTTTTTCTTGCGTTTTTTCTCGTCCTTATCCGGTTTTGACTTGGTCCCGTATTGGGCACGAATCTGGGCGAGGAAGTTGTCCATGTTTGACATCAGTGATTTGAGGTCCATTTCAACGTCTTCATCAACGTTTGTAGAAGATGAAGCGGGTTGACGACCTGGCTTCGGCTTCTGTGGCTCATCCTGCGGCAGATAGACAGGGCGTTCGGCCACCGGGCTTGATTCAAGCACTGGCTTAAGGAATTTCCCGGTCAGGCTCTGCTTCGATTTGACAATTGCCTCAGGTGGCCCTGCCGCCACGACCCGGCCGCCGTTTTCGCCGGCTTCGGGGCCCATGTCAATGACCCAGTCGGCACATTTAATGACGTCCAGATTATGCTCGATCACCAGCACGGTATTACCAAGATCAACAAGCCGGTGCAGAACGTCGAGCAGCTTGCGGACGTCGTCAAAATGCAGGCCGGTGGTTGGTTCGTCGAGCAGATAAAGGGTGCTGCCGGTGTCGGGCCGGGCGAGCTCAGAGGCGAGCTTCACACGCTGGGCTTCGCCGCCAGAGAGGGTATTGGCCGACTGACCGAGCGGCAGATAGCCCAGGCCAACGTCGCGCAGAAGCTGGAGAATTTTGGCGATGCGAGGTTGATCAT
>JBILGL010000514.1:0-3567 GCA_044351075.1 Isosphaeraceae bacterium
CGATTCGCCCCCGAAAAGCCTTCCATTACCCAAAGCCGATCGTCCCACACCGCCACGTCATGGTATTGACGAGCGGGCCAGGGCGCTTTGGCGGTATGCTGCTTCCAGGTGATGCCATCAGCACTCGACCAGACATCGTTATAATAATTCCGCTTCGGAGTTGTGGGGGTGTCATATGTCCCACCGCCCAGAATCCAGATGCGTCCCTGATGCACGGCACTCCCGCCAATCATGCCTCGGGCAGACCAGTAAGGCTCTGCTGGCTTAACTTCCGACCAGTTCCTGCCATCAGTCGTCGTCCAGATATCGCGATAAAATCGCTCTGGCTCGCCGGCAAAGCCCGGCATCGTCTGCCCGCCCATCACCCAGATCCGGTCGTTATGTACCACCGTGTAATGAAGGGCACGCTTGCCCCAGGGCACTTCAGGGCTGACCAATTCCCAATTCCGGCCATCGCCGCTCTTCCAGACATCCATCTGATAATGCTTCTGATTGCAGTCGCCGCCAATGATCCACATCTGATCGCGAAAAACGGCGTATCCAGCCGTATGGCGGCCTTCCCAGTCCTTGAGCGGATCAAACGCACCCGGGCCGTAGCTGTTGGGCCTTTCCTGCCGCCAGGATCTGCCATCAGCACTCGACCAGACCTCGTTATTGCAGATGAGCGGGAAGGTCTTGCGGGCACTGGCGATCGGATTCCATCCGCCAATCAGCCACATGCGGCCGCCAAAACTCAAGGCCCCTGCACCGTCTCTCGCCTCAAATTCCGCCTTTTCCGTGACTTTGACCCATTCGTAAGCGACCGGTCTGGCAGGATCTTCATTCACGATTGCATTTGCAGAAACAATTTCCAGAGCACTTTCCGGCGCAGGTTTAGTTTCCGTTTCGCCGGCTGATACCAGATTCAATGTGGAGAAACAAATCAGAAATGCAATCCAACGCATCATTTCACAAGCCCTCTCCTACGAAATCCTGCGGCATCGATGCTCAAATATCACTCATTTTTCAGGGCCTGCCAGGCAATATCCTTACGATACCAGCCACCCTGAAATTTAATTTTGGCACAGGCTTCATAGGCACGCTCACGGGCCTGCTCGATGGTATCGCCAATGGCCGTTACATTCAGGACACGGCCGCCATCGGTGATCACCACTGGCCCGCTAGCCGCATTCTCAGTGCCGGGCTTAATCTGTGTGCCCGCATGAAAGACTTTCACGCCCGGCACGGCATCGGCCTCTTCAATGCCAGTAATCACCCTGCCACGTTCGTATTTGCCGGGGTATCCCTCTGCGGCCATGACGACTGTAATCGCGGGGCGACTATCCCACTCCACCGGTGCAGTGTCAAGCCCTTCACTAATAACAGCCTCAATCAAATCCAGCAGATCCGACTTCAGCCGCATCAGAATCACCTGACATTCCGGATCACCAAACCGGACATTAAATTCCAGCACCTTCGGGCCCTGCGGCGAGAGCATGATGCCCGCATAAAGCAGGCCCTTGAAGGGCTTCAATCGCCGCTTCATGGCGTGCACAGCAGGCACAAGCACATCGGCTTCAATAATTTGCATCACGTCGGGCTTGAGCACATCGGCCGGGCTATAGGCCCCCATGCCGCCGGTGTTCGGGCCTTTATCGTTATCGTAGGCTCGTTTGTGATCCTGGCTGGATGGAAGTGGCAGGATGGATTGGCCGTCAGTCAGGGCCAGCACACTGGTCTCAACACCTTCCAGCCGCTCTTCGATGACGATTTTGTCGCCGGCCTTGCCAAAGATTCGCTGCATCATCAATTCATCTACGGCATGCATGGCCTCACCGATGGTGCTACACACGTAAACACCTTTTCCGGCCGCGAGTCCGTCGGCTTTCACGACCATACCGATGGAGTGGTCAAGAATGGCCTTTTTGGCCTCTGCTGCGGTGTTATAGAGTGTTCGCACGCCGCCTTCTTCGATTTCAGCCTGAACATTGCCGGAAAGCATGTTGCGGGGGTCAAAGATGCGGTCAATCGCAAACATCGCCTCGGCTGCGGTGACGCATTCAAATGGCTGGCGCACGGTCGATCGCCCTTTAGAGCGTATCGTCACCTGCACATCGCGGGCCATGACGTAGCGTTCGGCGTCGGGGGCCGAGTTAAAAATGCGGCATTCGGCCGTCGGAATGCTGGCTCCTCGCATCATTTCCTTGCAGAAAATCTTCGAGCCCTCAAGCTCGGCAGCAGCGGCCTTCGGGCCAAATACACGCAGCCCTTCGCGGGCGAAGACGTCGGCAATGCCAAGTGTCAGCGGCTCTTCCGGGCCGACGACCGTCAGATCAACTTTTTGCCGGCGGGCAAGCTGAAGCAGGCCGCGAACGTCGTTCGGCTCGACAGCGGCATTGGTCACTTTCGATTCAATCGCCGTGCCTGCATTGCCAGGGGCACAGATGATCTGCCCGACGCGTGGAGACTGGGCCAGCTTCCAGCAAATGGCATGTTCACGACCACCACGACCAACCACCAGTACCTTCAAGGCCATCTTCCTGAACCTGTTTGCTTAAGGACCTGTCTTTTTGGCGACTTTTCGCGATTCAGACAGCAATCTTGCCATGGAGCCTGTGCTGGAACTTCCGCGCTTTTTTCGTTAGAATACTATGTCGCTCATCCGCCGCAGGGCATCAGATTGGTGGAAACCGGTCGAAAAACGAATCGACCGAATTCCGGATCTGAATCTGATGAGTGTAACGACCTGCCGCCATTTTGGCGAGTAGGCAGCAGTCAAGTTTCAGCCAAAGGAAGAATGACTACCGTGAAGCGCGTGGGTGTTCTGGGTGCAAGTGGTGCCGTGGGCGAAGTGATGACCCGGCTGCTGGAAGAGCGGGCTTTTCCCGTCTCGTCAATCAAATTTCTGGCCAGCCCTCGCAGCGCGGGCAAACAAATCACCTTCAAGGGCGAGAAACATCCCGTTATCCCGGTTAGTGATAAAGAGTTTGAGGGCATTGACATACTGCTCTCAAGCACGCCCGCCTCGATCTCAAAAGAAACCAGCCCGGCCGCTGCCCGCGCTGGTGCCATTGTGATCGACAACAGCTCTGCCTGGCGCATGGACCCCACCGTGCCGCTCGTCGTGCCCGAAGTCAATCCGCACGACATCGACTGGAATAAAGGAATCATCGCAAACCCGAATTGCTCAACCATTCAGATGGTTGTGGCCCTCAAGCCGATTCACGACAAATACCGCATAAAACGCATTGTAGTAAGCACTTATCAGGCCGTCTCAGGGGCTGGCCAGAAGGGTATGAGCGAGCTCGACGCCCAGACCCGCGCCCGCATTGCCGGGCAGGATGAGCCCGCACCTGCCAAATTCGCCCACCCCATCGCCTTTAACTGCGTGGCCCAGATTGACGACTTTCTCAGCTCCGGCTACACCAAGGAGGAGATGAAGATGGTCCACGAAACCCGCAAAATTATGGGCGACGACAGCATTGACGTGCTGCCAACCTGCATACGCGTGCCGGTTGTTAACCGCCACAGTGAATCGATTTTTATCGAATGCGAAAAGCCGCTGACAGTGGAAGAAGCCCGCGATCT